>CAZWKH010000096.1:0-8863 GCA_964633885.1 uncultured bacterium
CATGTCGGAGACCCGCGCGGCCTGCTGCATGTTGTGGGTCACGATGACCACCGTGTAATGCTGCTTCAGGTGGTGGATGGTCTCCTCCACCTCCGCGGTGGAGATGGGGTCGAGAGCGGAGGCCGGCTCGTCCATGAGCAGGACCTCCGGGCTCACGGCCAGCGCGCGGGCGATGCACAGCCGCTGCTGCTGCCCGCCGGAGAGGGAGAGGGCGGACTCGTGGAGCCGGTCCTTCACCTCGTCCCACATGGCCGCGCGCCGCGCGGATTCCTCGACGATCTCGGCCAGTTTCCCGCGGCTCCTGGTGCCGTTCACCCGCGGCCCGTAGGCGATGTTGTCGAAGATGGACTTGGGGAAGGGATTGGACTTCTGGAACACCATGCCGACGCGCCGGCGCAGGTCCACCACATCCACGCCCCGGGCGTAGATGTCCTCGCCCTCGATGCGCACCTCCCCCTGGATCCGCACGCCGTCGATGAGGTCGTTCATGCGGTTGAGGCAGCGCAGGAAGGTAGACTTGCCGCAGCCGGATGGCCCGATGAGAGCCGTCACCCGGTGGCGCGGGATCTCCATGGAGACCTTCTGGAGGGCCTGCTTGGGCCCGTACCAGAGGTCCAGGCCGCGGGTGGTGATCGTGATGTCCATGGTCAGTGCTTCGTCATCTTGCGGAACCGGCTGCGCAGGAGGACCGCGGCAAGGTTGAGGATCGTCACCAGCATGAGGAGCACCACCGCAGTGCCGTAGGCCATGGGACGCGACTTCTCGATCTGCGTCCCCGAGGTCGCGATGACATAGAGATGATAGGGAAGCGCCATCACCTGGTCGAGCAGCGAATCGGGCAGGCGCGGCAGGAAATAGGCGGCGGCGGTGAAGAGGATGGGGGCGGTCTCCCCCGCCACGCGGCCCAGGGAGAGGATGGATCCGGTGAGGATCCCCGAGGCCGCCGCCGGCAGCACCACGCGCCGCACCGTCTGCCACTGGGTGGCCCCCAGCGCCAGGGACGCCTCCCGGTAGGACTTGGGCACCGTCTTGAGGGCTTCTTCGGTGGTGCGGATGATGACGGGAAGGGCCACCAGGGCCAGGGTGAGCCCGCCGGCAAGGATGGAGGTGCCGAAGCCGAGTCCCTTGACGAAGAGGGCCATGCCGAAGAGCCCGAACACCACGGAGGGCACTCCGGCCAGGTTGTTGGTGGCGAGCCGGATGACGCGCTTGAGCGTCCCCTCCTTGGCGTACTCGTTCAGGTAGATCGCGGAGAGGACACCCATGGGCAGCGAGACCACCATCGCCACTGCCGTGAGCAGGAGGGTGCCCACGATCGCGGGGAGGATGCCTCCCTGCGTCATGCCGTCCCGCGGCATCTCGGAGAGGAAGGGCCAGGAGAAGGCCTTGGCCGCGCCGCGGCTCAGCAGGAACCAGAGGATCACCGCGAGCAATCCCACGATGAGAAGGCTGTTGAGCCGGAGCAGGTGGAAGACGAGCCGCTCGCGGCGCAGGCGCGCGGCCGCCGAGGAGCGCGGCGCCTCGGCGGGCGCCCCCGGGGGACTCACGCGGACGGCGGAGAGGGCGGCGGGGGCGGTCATCCCCGTCTCACTCCGCCTGCCGGTAGCGGGCGCTCACCAGGTCCGCCACCAGGTTGATGAGGAAGGTGAGGACGAAGAGCACGATCCCCACCGCGAAGAGCGCCGCGTAGTGGTCGCCGCCCTGGGGCGCCTCGCCCAGTTCGGCGGCGATGGTGGCGGTGAGGGTGCGCACCGGCATGAGCAGGCTGGTGGGGATCTGCGCCGCGTTGCCGGTGACCATGAGCACGGTCATGGTCTCTCCCACCGCGCGCCCCACGCCCAGCATCGCCGCCGCGGTGATGCCGGACAGCGCCGCCGGCACCACCACTCGGGCGATGGTCTGCCAGCGCGTGGCACCCAGGGCCAGCGAGGCCTCGCGGTACGAACGGGGCACGGCGGAGAGCGCGTCCTCGGAGATGGTCACGATGGTGGGAAGCGACATGATGGCCAGCATGATGATGCCGGCGAGCGCGGTCTCCCCCACATTGAGCTGGAAGAGCCGTTGCAGGAAGGGCACCACCACCACCAGGCCGAAGAAGCCGAACACCACGGAAGGAATCCCGGCCAGCACCTCGATGGTCGGCTTGAGCGCAGCGCGGGTGGTCGGATGCGCGACCTCGGAGAGGTAGACGGCGCCGGCCAGGCCGACCGGCAGCGCCACCACCACCGCGCCCAGGGTGACCAGCAAGCTCCCCAGGATGAGCGTCAGGATGCCGAACTGCGGCGCGGGCTCGGCGGTAGGGTACCAGGCAACCCCGGTGAGGAAGCTCCACAGGGTGATGGGCGGGACGCGGACCCGCGCCACCGCCGCAGCGGCCTCCGGATCCTCCTCGAGCTCGTCCTCGAACACCGCCGCCACGCCGCCCTCGGTGCGGGCCGCCAGCGCGACCAGGGTCTCCACATCCTCCTGGGCGTCGAGGTCGTCGTAGTCCAGGTAGGCGATGCGAAGCGGAGCGCCGCCCAGCTCCGACCAGTCGGTGATCTTCCCCTCGGAGATGCGGCGCAACTCGATCGCGGTGATGCTGCTCACCCCGGAGCCCGGGTGGGCGACGAGGACATGCCCGTACTCGAGCGGCGCGCGGCCGATGATCCCCGCGCCTTCCTTGAACAGGAAGCCGATGATGAGGAGGATCACCGAAGAGGAGACGAGGGCGGCCCCGAAGAGCACGCCCCGCATCCCCCGATCGGTCAGCTTGCGCAGGGTCACTGCACGCTCAGAGCTTGACCGTCCACTGGGTCACGAGCTGATCGTCGGCGTCCCGCCCTTCGGCCTCGTACTCGGTGTGGACGAGGTTCACCTGCCAGCGGAAGTTCGGGCTGAATACCTTGGCGATCTGCCCGGTCAGGAGCATCCGTCCGTCGTCGTCCGCATCCGTGTTCGGATCGTACTGCTCCACGCGGGCGCCGGGCTGCCACCCCTTCGCGGTGGTGTAGAGAGCCTCGGCGTAGTACCCGAGGAAACCGGGAGCCTCGAAGTCCGCGTGGCTCTCGGCGGCGGCCCGGGTGGCCACCGGCTCGTAGTTGTCGCCGCCCACCACCTCCCCGAGCAGCTCGAGTCCGCCGCGGCGGAACAGCGCCTCGCCGCCCCAGACCAGGAAGCTCTCGGAGGTTTCAATCGTGGCGCTCCCGGAGGACTCGAACACGGCCAGGCGGTTGACGGATGCGTTGGCGCCCAGGGTGAGCCCGGTCACCGGGGTCGCCTCGCCCCGCGCCACGATCTGCTTGCCGCGGTTCCCGTCCGCCTTGTTGCCCTGTCCGTTGCCGTTGAACAGGCCCAGGTGGAGCAGAACCGGCAGGTCGTACTCCCAGAGGTCGGCGGCGGCCATGATGCCCAGGTCGTAGGCGGAGACGAAGAGCTTCTTCTCCAGCACCCCGTTCAGATAGGTGCGGTCCACCATCGTGAGATCCGACGAGGGCATCACGAACTCCTGGTAGCTGAAGGGCTTCTTGAAGCTGCCCACGGTGAAGCTGAAGGCGGGATGCTGGGCCTTCCAGGGCGTCCACTCCAGGTAGGCGTCCAGAAGCTCGACCTTGTCCGGCACCGCGTTCACCTGAAGTCGGCCCTTCACATTCGGAGCCACCGCGGAGGTGAGGTAGAACCGGGCCCGCCGGATGCCGAACCCGTTCTCGTCGGCGTCGTCGCCCGCGAGCATGTAGTCGTAGCGGGGCTGGAGGTAGAACTTGATCTCGAAGGACTCGGGGCTGTAGCCGTATTTCTGCTCGGTCTGCGCCGAGGCGCCCTGCGCCGCCAGAACGCCCAAGGCGATCGCGGCCAGGATCATCCTGCTCTTCATGAAAAGGGTCCCTCCCCTGAAGGTGTTTGGCGAAGGAAACGGGCCGCGGACGGGCCGCTCCCTCCAAGGTCGCGCGGAGTCTAGCGCCCGGCGGTCGGGCTGGGGAGCGCGGGGGCGATGCCCCCGGGTCCCCCATCGCGGCCGCGGCCGGCCGGGCTAGGACCCGGACAGGGGCTTGATCGGTACATAGCCCACATCCTGCACGAGCTTCTGGCCTTCCGGGGAAAGGATGAAATCGATGAACGCCTTGGCTTCGCCCTTGGGCGCGCCGTTGGTGTAGTAGTAGAGATCACGGGCCACGGGATAGCTCCCGTCGAGGGCCGTCGCCGCGGAGGCCTGGACGAAGGGCCCCTTCGCGTCCTTGGCCACGGCCAGGGCGCGCACCCCCTCGGTGAGGTAGGCCATGCCGATGTAGCCCACCGCGCCCTTGGTCTGACTGACCGACTGCACGATGGCGCCGGTGGCCGGCGCCAGCAGCGCCGCCGAGGTGTACTCCTTGTTGCCCATCACATGCTCGCGGAAGAAGGCGTAGGTCCCGCTCGAGGACTCGCGGGAGTACACGACGATGGGCGCGTTGGGCCCGCCCACATCCTTCCAGTTGGTGATGATCCCGGTGAAGATGTCGCTGAGCTGCTGCATGGTGAGCTGCTTCACGGGGTTCTCGGGGTGGACGACCACGGTGAGCGCGTCCTTGGCGATGACGATCTCCACCGGATCCACGCCCTTCTGCTTGGCCTGGCGCTCCTCCTTGGTCTTGATCTCGCGGGAGGCCTGGGCGATGTCGCAGGTGCCGTCGATGAGACCGGCGATCCCCACGCCCGATCCCCCTCCGATCACCGTGATCGAGGCCTCCGCATTCTTCTGCAGGTACACCTCCGCCTGCTTCTGCGAGAGCGGCAGAACGGTGTCCGAGCCCTTCACCACCACACCGGCCCACACCGGCGCAGCGGCGAAGAGCGCGGCCAGGGCGAGTCCGGCAACCAGTCGCTTCATGTCGAGCCTCCTCTTGTTCGGGGTACCGTGATCGCGCGGTACCCTACGCCTCTTCTGTGACAACACCGCGACGGGGAAGCGACGATTGGGGGACGATGAGGGTGGACAGTTAATCAATTATAAGACTTTGGTTTACGAAGATACCTGGGCCGTGGGAAGGGTGAAGTGGAAGAGGGCGCCGCCCTCGGGGGCGTCCTCCACCCCGACCTCTCCCCCGTGGAGCAGGACCAGGTGCTTGACGATGGCCAGACCGAGTCCCGACCCCCCCTCCTCGGAGGAGCGCCCGGAGTCGATCCGGTAGAACCGCTCGAAGACCCGCTCGCGCAGGTCGCGGGGCACCCCGGGACCATGGTCCAGCACCTCGAACCGCACCGCCCGATCGCGGGACAGGGCGCGCACCCGGACCACTGAACCCTGCGGGCTCACACGGACCGCGTTGTCCAGCAGGTTGAGGAGCACCGTTTCGAGGCCGTGCCGGTCGGCCAGAACGGCGGGCAGGGCCGCCGCGGTCTCCTTCTCGAGCCGCAGGCCTCGTTCTTCCGCGCGGGGGGCCAGGGTCTCCAGGGCCTGATCCAGCACCCCCTCCACCGCCAGGGGCTCCAGTGCGAGCCTGGCCTGGGCCGACTCCAGCTCGGAGAGCCGGGACAGATCGCGCACCAGCCGCTCGAGCCGTCGCGCGTTGCGGGCGATCACGCCGAGGAACCGCGCCCGCTCCTCCGGCGAGAGGTCCTCGGCATGCTCCAGCGTTTCCAGATAGCCCAGGATGGCAGAGAGAGGCGTGCGCAGCTCATGGCCGATGTTGGCGACCATCTCGCGCCGCGCCGCCTCCAGCCGCCGCAGCCGCGAGACATCCTGCAGCACCACGACCATGCCGCTCTCGAGCGGCACCAGGGTCACATGGAGCGTGCGCCGCTCCGGCTCCAGGACCCGCAGCTCCACGGACTCCGCGCGGTCCTCGGCCAGCACCCGGTCCACCGCCTGCTGCAGCTCGGCGCTGCGCACCGCCTCCACGGGGGTCTTTCCGACCAGGTCGTCGCCGGTGGCGAGCAGGCTCCGCGCGGCGGGGTTGGCCAGGGTGATCCGTCCGCCGGCGTCCAGGGCAAGGATCCCGTCGGGCATGCCCCGCAGGAGATGCTCGAGCCGCAGCCGCTCGATCTCCACGGCCAGCAGCTCGTGACGGAGCGAGTCGGCCAGGTGGTTCACCGCCAGCGCGAGGTCCTGCACCTCCGCGGTGCCGGCCGGCTCCACGCGGCGATCCAGCGCGCCCTCGGCGATGCGGCGGGTCTCCGCGCTGAGCCGCGCCACCGGCCGCGTGATGCGCCGCGCGGCCACATAGCCCAGGATCGCCGCAAAGCCCAGGGCGCCCAGCACCACCGCCAGGAGCCGCCCTCTCCCCCGGTTCTCCTCCGCGATCACGCGGGTCATGGGCAATGCGGCGCGGGCCACACCGAGGGGCCTGGCCGCGGGCCCCCACCGCACGGCGACATAGGCCATGGGGGTCTTGAGGGTCGGGCTCGGCCGCGAGGAGCGCCCCACCCCCGCCTCCAGCGCGGCCCGGATCTCCGGGCGCTCGCGGTGGTTCTCCATCGCCTCCACATCGGAGGGGGCGAGCCCGGACTCGGCGAGCACGATTCCCGCGGTGTCGATCACGGTGAGGCGCATCCCGGTCTCGCGGTGAAGGAGCCGCACCAGCCGGTCGCAGGCATCCCGCAGCCGGGGGGGATCCGCCAAGACGCTGTCCCCCGCCGCGGGGAGCAGCGCGGCCAGCACCCGCGCCTGGTCCAGCACCCGCTCGTCCAGCTCCTGCCGGCGCTCGCGGTGCAGCTCCGCGTTCCAGAGCAGCGTGACCGCCCCCAGGGCCAGGAGGCTCACCGCGAAGGAGAGCCAGGCAAGGCGGGTGTGGATGCGCATCAGGCGCGGAACCGGTAGCCCACGCCGCGCACCGTCTCGATCGCGTCGGCGCCGGGGCCCAGCTTGGAGCGCAGCCGCTTTACATGGGTGTCCACGGTGCGGTCGGTGACGAAGACATCGGATCCCCAGACCTTGTCCAGCAGCGCTTCGCGCCCCAGAACACGGCCGGGGCGATCCATGAGGAAGGCCAGCAGGTTGAACTCCGTGGGGGTGAGGTCCAGCACCTCTCCCGCCACCGTCACCTCGTGACGGCCGCGGTCCAGACGGATGCCGCCGCGCTGGACCACCTTGTCCTCGGCGGGCTCCTCCGATGCCGCGCGCCGCAGCAGCGCCTTGACCCGCAGGGTCAGCTCCCGCGGGCTGAAGGGCTTGACGACATAGTCCTCCGCGCCCAGCTCGAAGCCCACCACGCGATCCACCTCCTCGCCGCGGGCGGTGAGGAAGATGACGGGGATGGACGCGGTGGCCTGGTCCTGGCGGAGCCGGCGCAGGATGTCCGTGCCCTGGACATCGGGGAGCATGATGTCGAGGAGGATGAGGTCGGGATGCCTCTCCGCGGCCAGCCGCGCGCCCTCGGCGCCGCGCGCCGCGGTGAGCACCTCGAAGCCCGCCCCCTTGAGGTGATGGGCGATCAGCTCCAGGAGGTCGCGTTCATCGTCGATGACGAGCACGGTCTGCGCCATGGCGCCCGCATTCTAGGACAGGGGCGGCGGCGGGGACAGCTTGGGGGATGATCGTCACCGAGATGTCACGGAGAGGCTTGCGCGCCCCGCGCGGCCCCTCCCCGGCTCCGTCTTGGCCTGCCGGTGCCCCATGGGTATACTAAACATCCGTTTCATCCCGCCGGCCCAAGGAGGATCCTGCCCCATGACCCGCACCGACCCCGGCCACGACTTTCCGCGCTGGCTCGCAGGGGTCCGGGCCGACCGCCGCTACGACGGGCAGATCGCCCATGTGGAGCGGCTCCCCGAGCGCGCGGCGCGCCACGCCGATCTGGAGCCGCCGCTCTCCCCGCTCCTCACCGAGGCCCTCGCCGCCATGGCCATCGAGCGCCTCTACACCCATCAGGCCCAGGCCGTGGCCGCCGCGCGGCGCGGCGAGAATGTCGTCACCGTCACCGGCACCGCCAGCGGCAAGACCCTGGCCTTCCTGCTGCCCATCCTGGAGTCGCTCGAACAGGATCCCACCACCACCGCGATCCTCCTCTACCCCACCAAGGCCCTCGCCCAGGACCAGCTCAAGGGGATCCTGCGCCTCGCACAGACCCACCCCCGGCTGCGCGAGCTGGTGCGGGCCGGGGTCTACGACGGCGACACCTCGCAGAGCGCCCGCCGCAAGATCCGCGACGAGGCCAACCTGGTGCTCACCAACCCCGACATGCTCCATCGCGGCATCCTCCCCTACCACACCAAGTGGCACCGCCTGCTGCGACGGCTGGACTTCGTGGTGACGGACGAGGTCCACAGCTACCGCGGCATCTTTGGTTCCAATGTCGGCAATGTCCTGCGCCGCCTGCGCCGGGTGGCCGCGCATTACGGCGGCGCACCGCGCTTCCTCTGCTCCTCGGCCACCATCCGCAACCCCCGCGAGCTCTGCGAGACCCTCGTCGGGCTCCCCTTCACCCTGGTGGAGGACGACGGCTCGCCGCGAGGCCCCAAGACCTTCGTGCTCTGGATCCCGCCGTACCTCGACAACGCGCAGATGGAGCGGCGCAGCGGGAATGTGGAGGCCAAGGAGCTCCTGGTGCGCCTCGTGGAGCACGGCGTGCACACCATCGTCTTCACCAAGGCCCGGGTGGTGACGGAGCTCATCTACAAGTACGCGCGGGAGGATCTGCTCCACCGCCGCGGCGGTCTGGCGGAGAAGCTCAGGCCCTATCGCGGCGGCTACCTCCCCGCGGAGCGGCGCGAGATCGAGCGGCAGCTCTTCAGCGGCGAGCTGCTCGGCGTGGTGGCCACCAACGCGCTGGAGCTGGGCATCGACATCGGCGGGCTCGACGCGGCGGTCCTGGTCGGTTTCCCCGGCACCGTGGCCAGCATCTGGCAGCAGGCCGGGCGCGCCGGGCGTTCGCGCGACGAGGCGCTCACGCTGTTCGTCGGCTACAAC
>CAZWKH010000097.1:0-8858 GCA_964633885.1 uncultured bacterium
GCTCCTGAAGAACATGGGAGTGAACGCCATCCGCCAGTACGTGGGCGTTCCTCCCCGGTGGGTTCAGTACATCTACGAGCGATACGGCATCTACACCGTCATCAATCATCCATGCGCGCGCTACGGCTACACCCTGGACGGGGCCTGGATCCCCAATGTGGACTACGCCGATCCGCGCCTGCGCGCCGCTGTCGTGGCCGAGGTGTCCGCCCTCGTGGATGAGTTCCAGGGCGTGCCGGGCATGCTGATGTGGCTTCTGGGCAACGAAAACAACTACGGACTCTCCTGGACCTCCTTCGAGGCGGAGGCCCTTCCGGAAGGGGAGCGCGATGTCGCCCGCGCGCGCCAGCTCTATTCGCTCTTCGGCGAGATCATCGCCGCGGTGAAGGCGCGGGATCCCGGACGGCCGGTGGCGATCGCCAACGGCGACTTGCAGTATGTCGATGTGATCGCCGCGGAGTGCAAAGGCCTCGATGTCCTGGGCACCAATGTCTACCGGGGCATCTCCGCCCGCGACCTCTTCCAGGTGGTCAAGGACAAGCTCGGGATTCCGGTGATGTTCACCGAGTTCGGAGCCGACGCCTTCAACGCGAGGGAGATGCGCGAAGACCAGGCGACCCAGGCCCGCTACCTCCTCGGCCAGTGGGAGGAGATCTACGAGCAGTCCAGCGGCAAGGGCCGGGTGGGGAACGCGGTCGGCGGCTTCATTTTCCAGTGGAGCGACGGCTGGTGGAAGTACGGCCAGGAGAGCCGGCTGGATGTGCACGACACCAACGCCTCCTGGCCCAACGGCGGTTACGTGGAGGACTACTCCCCCGGCGACAACAACATGAACGAGGAGTGGTGGGGCATCTGCGCGAAGGGCCCCACAGACGGCGGGGGGCTGTTCGAACTCTACCCCCGAGCCGCGTACTATGCGCTCCGACGGGCCTTCACGCTGGCTCCTTACGCCGGCGGGACCGATCTGGCAGCCATCCGCGCGCACTTCGCGGCGATCGAGCCCGAGGCGACTGTGGTCGAGGCCCGCGCCGACCGCGCGGCGCTGATCTCGGAGGATCTCCGGCGCGCGCGACTGACCGGGCTGCGTCTGCAGTTGGAGACGTACAGCACCGGGGGCAGCCGTGTCAGCACCCCGAAATCGGCGGCGCCCGGAGGAGGGTACCCGGCGTTCCGCGGCTTCGACCGCAAGGAGTCGTTCTACGCCGATTTCGAGGCGAAGCCGGCGGAGACCGTCACCGGAACGCTCTCACTCAACATCCTGGGCAACGTCCCCACGAACCCGATCGACGAGATCTTCTACGAGAACCGCGGTCGCTCCCAGACGGTGCCGACCCAGGACGGCAACTACGAACTCAGGGGTATCGAGCGCGTGAAGGTCTATCGGGCGGCCGTTTCCTGGGACGACCGCTGGTTCCGGTTGGACGGCTTCTTCCGCACCGGGCACACCCACTGGGGCTACGAAGGCGACTTCTTCGGCCTCTACCGGGACGCGTTCTACGGAGAGAATCTCGACACCTACAACGGCGAGGCGCCGGTGGGCTTCGAGATCGCGGGGAAGCGATCGTTGCAGGGCGTCAAGCTCGCCTTCGGGCCTCAGCTGTGGTGGGGGGCGAACCCCGCGGCCATGCTCAAGGTCTCGCGCCGCGTGGGGTCGGTGGAGGCGACGGGGATTTACCACGAGGAGTTCACCGCGCAGTCCACGGTGACCAGCTCGTTCGCGGTGCCGCAGCCGCCCACGAGGCGCGCCACCCTGGATCTGCGCACGAACCTCGGGGTGTTCGGCGTGGAAGTCGGCGGCATCTGGGGGGGAAGCACCAAGGTCGGCGATGGATTCCAGATCGCGGAGAAGGATGGCGACGACTACCGGCTGTTGCAGGACTACGTGAAGGACGCGGACACCTTCGGCGCCAAGGCGAAGCTGACGCTGGAGAAGGGGCGGTGGCATTGGTACGGGCAGGCGGCCTACATGGGCATCGTGGCCGACGGGGGCCCCACCGCGACGCAGAACTACACCGGTTGGGGGCTCAAAGACACCGGGTCCGGCAACCAGGCCAACCTCATCACCGGTGTGGCGCTGAACCAGGGTAACTTCCAGATCGCCCCGAACCTCCTCTGGCAGAAGCCGCTGGTCGGGCCGGTCCCGAGCGACGTTCCGTCGCCGGGTCGGCCGCGCAACATCCTTGAAGATCCCTTCGCGGTCCGCGCCAACCGCGAGACGATAGGTGCGGAGCTGGTGCTGACCTACGATCCGACCCCGGCCACCTGGCTGTGGGCGTGGGACAACGACGCGCGCGAAGACGCGGGGTTGGCCGCCGCGATGGGGCTCTCTTACCGCGATCTCCGCACGACCCAGGATGCGTCCATCGGCATTCTCGCCGACGGCCGGACCACGTTCGCGTTCCCGGGGGCGCCGCCGCCGCGCAAGGTATGGGACTGCAACATGCGTCTCGTCTCGCGCATGGCCGCCAACCGTCGACTGTTGGCGCAGGTCCATGCCGGAACCGGAGAGCCGAACGGCGACGATGGAAGGCTCATTCATCGATACGGTGCCGGCCTCCGGCTCACGACGGGTAGTCTCGCCGTTGCGACGGCGTGGAGGATCAACGACTGGGGTCCGTACGACTATCACCGGGATTTCAACTTGACCTTCCCGATGCAGGTCATGGGAGATGTCTCGCACACTCTGGGCATGCCGCGCTGGTTCGGATTCCCCCAGACCCGGATCGGCGTGCACGGCACGTGGCGCTCGCTGGACCGTTATTCGCCCCGCTACTGCCCCGCGAAGCTTCCCGATGCGAGCGGCACTCCGGTTTGCGAGCCGAATGCTCCCGGACCGGACGGCAGGGAGTGGGAGATCCGGACCTACCTGCACGTGGCCATGTAGCGAGCGGCCGGGCTCACGGCGAGGCGGCGGGAGCTACTCGGCCAGGTGGCAGGCGGCTTCGTGATCGGTCGCGAGTTGCCGCAGCGGGGGCTCGCTCCGGCGGCAGATGTCCACCGCCTGCGGGCAGCGCGGGTGGAAGCGGCATCCCTCGGGTGGGTCGAGGAGGCTGGGCGGCGCGCCGGGAATGCCCTCCAGATGGGCGGGGTCTCCGTGCACCGTCGGAAACGCGCGGAGCAGCCCCTGGGTGTAGGGATGCCGCGGCATGCGGCGCAGCGCGTCGGCAGGCCCCACCTCGACCAGACGAGCGGCGTAGAAGATCGCCACCCGGTCCGAGAACTGGAGCATCCGGGCCAGGTCGTGGGTGATGAAGAGCACCGAGAACCCGAGCTTCCGCTGCAGGGCGCGGATCTGTTGGAGGATCTCCTTCTCCACGATGACATCCAGCGCGGTGGTCGGCTCATCGAGGATGACCAGAGCCGGCTCTAGGGCCAGAGCCAGGGCGATCCCCACGCGCTGGCGCATGCCCCCCGAGAGCTCGTGGGCGTAGGAGCGGACGCGATGGCCCGGGATGCCCACCATCTCGAGCAGCTCCGCCGCGCGCTTCCAGGCTTCCTGCCCCGAGGCCGCCCGATGGGCGAGAAGGGTGTCCACGATCTGCTCGCCGACCGGGATGACGGGGTTGAGCGAGTCCATGGCGCTCTGGAACACCATGGAGATGCGCTGCCACCGCAGGGCGCGCAGCTCGGCCTCGGTGAGGGCCAGCACATCCCGGCCCTCGAACCGGACCTCGCCGCCGGAGATGACCGCGGGAGGAGGAAGGATGCGCAGGAGGGCCTGGGCAAGGGTCGACTTGCCGCTTCCCGATTCCCCGGCGATGCCCAGGATTTCGCCGCGCCGCAGGGTCAGGGATACCCTGTCCACCGCCCGCACCGGGCCGGTCCCCGTAATGTAGTCGACGCAAAGATCGCGGACCGCGAGGAGCGGCTCAGTCATGATCCACCACCGGAGTCGAGAGGGCGGGCTTGCCGCCCTTGCGGGCGAGGTACGCCCGCCACGCCCGCTCGAGCTGGAGACGGGGGTTGGTGATCTCGTCGAAGCCCGAGTTGAGCATGGTCAGGCCGAATCCCACCAGCGCGACGCAGAGTCCGGTGGGAGCGAAGGTCCACCATGCGCCGGTGAGGAGGGCGGAATCGTTCTGTGCCCAGTAGAGATTGGTGCCCCAGGTGACCGCGGAGACATCCCCCAGCCCCAGGAACTCGAGGCCCACCTGCGCGCCGATGGCGTACACGGTGCTGCCGATGACCTGGGCCACCAGGAGCGAGGTCATGGTGGGAAGGATCTCGCGCGTGACGATGTTGAAGCTCGATTCGCCGGTCACCACCGCGGCGGCCACGAAGTCCCGGCGCCGCTGAGCCAGGGTCTGCGCCCTCAGCACCCGCGCGTTCCAGGCCCAGCCGGTCACCACGAGCACGAGCCCCAGGGTCAGGGGGCCGGAGGGGAGGTAGGCGGCGATCACGATGGCCAGAGGGAGCCCGGGGATGACCAGGAAGACATTGAAGAGCAGCGAGAGCAGGGCGTCCACGCGACCGCCGAAGAAGCCGGCGGTGACTCCGATCAGGGCGCCCACCAGCACCACGGACAGTCCGACCGCGAAGCCGATGGCGAGGGAGGTGCGCGTTCCCACCACCAGCTGCGCCAGGACATCCTGCCCCTGTCCGGTGGTTCCGAGCCAGTGTTCGGCGGAGGGAGGCTGGAGGGGGATGCCCACCAGCGCGTCGGGGTCCCCCACGAACCAGGGTCCGACGATGCCGATGAGCAGGAACAGGGCGAGGACGCCGGCGCCGATCATGGCCTTGCGGTCGCGGCGGATGGCCTCCACCCAGACCGCGAGGCCCGTCGCCCGGGAGGATGCGGGCCGGCTCATGAGCTCGACTCCCGCGTGCGGGGATCCAGCCAAAGGTAGAGCAGGTCGACGAGCCAGTTCGCACCGAGCACGGCGAGGGTGATCACCAGGAAGATGCCCTGCATCAGCGGATAGTCCTGGTTCCGCACCGCCTGCACGAGGAGATACCCCTGGCCGGGATAGGAGAAGACGATCTCGGTGAGGAGCGAACCGCCCAGCACGAACCCCAACGCCATGCCGAAGCCGGTGACATTGGGGAGAAGGGCGTTGCGCGCGGCGTAGCGCAACACCACCCGCGACGGGCTGAGCCCCTTGGCGCGGGCCAGATTCACATAGTCCGAGCCGAGAATCCCCACCATGGTGTTGCGCATGGAGAGGAGCCAGCCCCCGAGGGTGGCCAGCACCACCGTGCCCACCGGGAGTATCGCGTGGCGCAGGACATCGGCGAGAAAGGCCGCGGAAAAGTTGGGGGTGACATCGTCACCGTAGGCGTGCCCCAGGGGAAACCAGCCCAGGGTGAACCCCAGGAGGTAGAGCGCCACCATGGCCAGCCAGAAGTAGGGGAACGCGCCAAGGAACGCGAAGGTGGAGGGAAGCCAGGTGTCGATCCAGCCGTGCCTCCACCAGGCCGCTGCGATGCCGAGCAGCGTGCCGACGGCGAAGCTCACCACCACCGCGGTGCCGGCAAGAAAGATGGTCCAGAACAGGCCCGTGCCGATGACATCGGCCACCGGGGAGGGGAAGTAGGCCACCGAGATGCCGAAGTCGCCGCGCAGGACATGGCCCACATAGGTGAAGTACTGGCTCCAGAGGGGCGCGTCGGTGAGGCCGAAGGTCTCCCGGAGGGCGTCCACAGCCTCCGGGCTCAGCCGGCCGCGGAACCGGGCGAAGAGCGCGGTGGCCGGATCGCCGGGCATGAGGCGGGGGAGGAAGAAGTTGAGCGTGACCGCCGTCCAGGCCGCGACGAGGTAGAAGCCGAGCCGCTGCAGGATGGTGCGCATGTCCGGCTCCTATCTCGGGGTGAGGGTGGTGAGGACCAGCAGGCATTCGCCGCGGTCGAACTTGTTCGGGGAGGGATCCGCGTAGGGATTCTCCTCCGACGGGAAGCCCTCGAAGCGGCCGGTGTTGAACTCGGCCCAGGAGGGATTGGGATAGAGCGGGATGGCGGGAGCCTCGGCGACGAAGATACGCTGCAGCTCGTCCGCGAGCCGGCGCTGGACTTCCGGATCGGGCTCGCGCTCGAAGGCGGAGAGCGCGCTGTCGGCGGCCGCGCTCCCGTACCGGTGCCAGTTTCCCATCGAGGCCTGCCCTTCGGGCTGCACCGTGGACGAGGACATGAGCCACCGGTAGAACAGGTAGGGGGTGGGCCCCTCGAAGGACCAGCCCAGGCTCAGGTCGAAGTCCCCTTCCTGCAGCCTCTGGAACCAGGCGCTGAAGTCGTAGGTGCGGACGGAGGCCTGGATGCCGAGATCGCCCAGGCCGCGCGCGATGACCTGGGACGCGCGCACCCAGTCGGACCAGCCGGACACGGTGAGGATCTCGTATCGCCAGGGCGTTCCGTCGCCGTGGCGGCGGATGCCGTCGGGGCCTCGGCGATATCCTGCCTCGTCCAGCATCGCGTTGGCACGGACGAGGTCGTGCCGCACCCAATCGCCGCCCGCGGCGATCGCGGAATCCCGCCAGGCGGTGAAGGCGTCGCTGAGGCCGGTGGCGTCCGCGGGGCGCGAGTAGCGGTAGAGGGCGACATCCACCAGTAGGTCGCGATCCACTGCCATGCTGAGGGCCTTGCGCACGCGGAGATCGTCGAAGGGGGAGCGCCGGGTGTTGCAGTAGAGGAAGATGCTGCTTCCGGTCAGGGGAAACCAGTAGTGATGGGTCTCCGGATTGCGCCCGACATAGACGCGGTCTACGGCCGGGATGAAGTTCCCGGCCCAGTCCACCTCGTCGAAGACCAGGGCCAGGTTGGCCCGGTCGTTGCCCGGATAGGCCGGACACCGGATCGCGGAGACGCGGGGGAGTCCCTCCTGCCAGTAACGCGGATTGCGGCCCAGCTCGTAGACCTGGTTGCGGAAGACGCGCACCTCCGTGAAGGGGCCGGTGCCCACCGGGGTCTCGTTGGCGAAGGTGACCGGGTCGGCGATGTCGCGCCAGAGGTGCTCGGGCACGATCTGCTGAGCAGCCACCTCGTCGAACCCCGGGACGAACACACGCTGGAGGCGGAAGTCGACGGTGCGGTCGTCGACGGCCCGCACATCCTGCAGGAATCCCCAGACCCCGCGCCGGTCGAGAGCCCGGTGGCGACGGAGAAGGTCGAAGGTGAAGGCGACATCCCGCGCCGTGAAGGCCTGCCCGTCCGACCACTGCACTCCTTCGCGGGTGGTCACGCGCAGGACCCTGTTCCCCTCCCGCCACGCGCTCTCCACCGCCAGCCAGGGGACATACTCGGAGCGCACGCTGTTGAAGACGAAGAGCGGCTCGTAGATCCCGGCCAGGGTGGGCCAGCGTGCCGCGGTCGCCGTGGTGAGGGGGTTGAAGTTGCGCACCCAGGAGGCCTGCTGCTCCTGCGAGACGACGAGCACGCCTTCCGGGGCCTGGGCGATGTCCCTGGTGCAGGCCGTCCCGGCCAGGAGCGCCGCCGCCGCCAGGTAGAGCGCGGCCCGGCGAAGGGACGCGCCCATGCTCACGAGACGCTCCGGTAGACCCGGACCCAGTCGACCAGCATGGTCTGGGGGAAGGAGGTGGAGGCGTCGGGGGGGCCCACGAAGTTCCCGCCCACGGCCAGGTTCAGGATGACGAAGAAGGGGTGATCGAACACCCATCGCGTCCCCGCGGGCAGGTCATCCGGAGTGACGACATGGAAGATCGTGCCGTCGACATACCAGCTAATGCGGTCCTTCTCCCAGTCCACCCTGAAGACATGGAAGCCGGCGTCGAAGCCCAGGCCGGAGAGGGTGTACCTCGCGCTCAGCGCCCCTCCGCCCGAGTAACCGGGCCCGTGCAGGCTGCCGAGAACCACGCGGGGCTCCTGTCCGCGGTACTCCATGATGTCGATCTCGCCGCAGGCCGGCCAGCCTACCCCCTCCGCGGCGAAGTTGTTCCCGAGCAGCCAGAAGGCCGGCCACATGCCCTGACCCACCGGCAGCTGGATCCGGGCCTCGAAGCGCCCCGGGCCATGCTCGAAGAATCCGGAAGTGTTGATGCGTCCGGAGGTGTACTCACAGCCTTCGTAGGTCTCGCGACGGGCGACGATGGCGAGATTGCCGGCTCCGTCGAGCGACACATTCTCCGGACGATCGGTGTCGTACTCGAGCTGGGCGTTTCCCCAGCCGGTGCCGATGTCGAATCTCCAGCGCGCGGGATCGGGGAGCTGGCCCGCCGGCCCCTCGAACTCCTCCTCCCAGACCAGGTCCCAGGAGGGCGCGTCGTCGCCGCAGCCTCCGCAACCGGCACCCAGCGCGGCAAGAAGGATCACGAGCTGCCGGAGGAGCTTCTTGGACCGGGGACGAGCGATCATCCTGCCTCCTTGCGTCCTCCCACAGTGGGGAAGAGCTGTGGATCGGCGAGCGCCGCCTCGAGGACGAGCGTGGCCGCCCCTATGGCGATCGCCCCCGGCCCCAGCTCGCTGGTGCGCACCTCCGAGGCGGCCAGCGAGCTGACCAGGGTGCGGCGGCTCACCGTCTCGCGCAGCGGATCGAGGAGGAGCTCCCCGAGCCGCGCCAGCTCGCCGCCGATGATCACCATGGAGGGGTTCATGAGGTTGAGCATGCCGGCGACCGCGATGCCGAGGTGCTCGGCCGCCTCCTGGACCAGGCGAAGAGCCAGGGGATCCCCCGCCAGCGCCGCGCCCTCGATGGTGTCGATGGTCATGGTCGGGTTCGCGAGCGTGGATCCCGGGTACTCGTCGAGAAGCGTGCGGGCCCGGGCGACGAGGGCAGGGGCCCCGACGAGGGTGGCGAGGCATCCCCGCAGGCCGCAGATGCAGGGGCCGCCGTGGGGGTCGATGGCGAGGTGCCCGATCTCTCCGGCGACGCCGGAGGCGCCCCTGTAGATCTTGCCCCCGATGACATGGCC
>CAZWKH010000098.1:0-8831 GCA_964633885.1 uncultured bacterium
GACGCCGATGTGGACGCCGGGGACCAGCTCGTGTTCTCCACCTCGAGCCGCGGCGCCACCGAGACCACGGACACCGATGTCGCGGAGGGCCGCAGCTACTCCTACCGGGTCTTCGTGCGGGGGAGCACCGGCCTGGAAACCGGATCCAACACGCTACGGATCACCCTGCCGAACTTGCGTCCGCCGGCCGCGGTCAGCCTCAAGTCGCCGGACGGCATCGGCGTCACCCGTCTGGGCCTGGCCTGGACGCGCAGCGCGGATGAGGACTTTGCAGCCTACGCCCTGTATCGCGGGATCGAGGGCGGGGTGGACGACGCCGACGAGCTGGTGGCCCAGATCACCGATCGGGACCGCACCTTCGTCGACGACACCGGCCTCGAGGAGAACACCGAGTATTTCTACCGCCTCTATGTCCTCGACACCGCGGGGCTGCGCGCGCGCAGCAACGAAGTGTCGGCCCGCACCGCGAACCTCGAGCCTCCGGCGGTGACCCTTTCGGCGGCGACTGCGGTCACCTCCACTGCGGCAACCCTTTCGTGGGGAGTGAGCGACGCGCATGACTTCATGGCGTACCGCCTCTACCGCGCGGACAACGCTGCGGTGAGCACGGCCTCGACCCTGGTGGCCGAGGTCCGGCAGCGCGACGGGACCTCATTCCGGGACGAGCTGCTGGAACCGGCGACCCGCTACTACTACAGGGTCTATGTCGTGGATGAGGGCTCCGACTCCAAATCGACCGGGAGCAATGTGGTGACCTTCCAGACGGCGGTCGCGGACTAGTACGGGGTCTTGGCATGAAACGGGAGCCGGTCGGCGATCCCTGGTGGCGGCTCGCGCTGGACTGCGCTCTGGCCAGCGTCCTGCTGGTCCTTCTCGCACCGCTCTTCCTGGCCATCGCGGTGGCCGTGAAGCTCGAGTCGCCGGGCGGGCCGGTCTTCTACCGGCAAGTGCGCGTGGGGCTCAATCGCCGCCGCCGCGGGGAAGACCCGTGGGCGATCACCGTGGGATCCGCCGAGGACCGCCGCCGGCAGCGGGCGGAGGGAAAGCCCTTCAGGATTTGGAAGTTCCGGACCATGATGCCCGACGCGGAGGCGCGGACCGGTCCGGTCTGGGCGGCGGAGGACGACCCGCGGGTGACCCGGGTGGGGATGATTCTGAGGAAGACCCGTCTCGACGAGCTGCCGCAACTCTTGAATGTCATCGCGGGGGAGATGCGGCTGGTGGGGCCGCGCCCGGAGCGCCCGTACTTCGTCGAGAAGCTGGCCACGGGGGTGCCCGAGTACCGCCGCCGCCTCAGCGTGCCGCCGGGCATCACCGGTCTCGCGCAGGTGGAGCGGGCCTACGACGAGGATCTCGACGATGTGCGCACCAAGCTGCGCTACGACCTCTTCTACATCGAGAACCGCCGGGCGCTGCTGGACATGAAGATCCTCATGAAGACCCTCTCCGTGGTGCTCGGCCGGCGCGGATCCCGCTGACCCGCGTCTTGCGGGGCGCTGCCCTATGCCCCGCCCAGACCCGCGAAGAGGGACTGCACCAGCACCACGGCCACCACCCACACCAGCCAGAGGGCGATCACCCCGATGGCGGCCCCGCGCATCGGAACCCGCCCCACGATGGAAACGGCGAGGATGTTCAGCGCCAGCCCCCACAGGCCGAATACATCCAGCTGGTTGAGCACCCGGTAGAGCAGGGTCTCCTGCGCGTCGGGAGGGAGCACCGCGGCCAGGCTGGTGGCGACCTGTGTCGTGCCCTTGGCCATGCTGAGCGGGATGCGCACCAGCGAGGCGGGGATGCCCACCATGCTGGTCAGGGCGGTGGCCGCGGCCATGGCCTTGAAGGTGCAATTGCCGCCCAGCGCGACATTGGCGAGGAGCATGAGCACACCGGCCGCGACGAAGACCGCCGCCAGGCCGAAGGTCACCGCGCTGGCCGGCACCGCGAAGCGGCTGATCGAAGCCACGCGTGCCTGGGCCGCTTCCAGCTCCTCTGCGGACATGGATCCGCCTACCCTGGAGAGCTGATCGTTGGTGCTGGGGCCGGTGAGGAGGATCCCGGCGGCCAGGTAGAGCACCGCGAGCACGAGGACGGCGCCCAGGAGGCGGGGCCTCTCGCGGACCGATTCGAGCACGGCGCGGGGCGAAACGAGGATCCCCCAGATGCGTTGGGGTAGACTCATGTCCTTCGCGGGGGCGGAGGGGGAGGGAGCCGGTGTCTGGAATTCCATGGGTTCTCCTTGGAGGGGTCCCGGCACCATAGGAAGGGGGAGGGAGCCCTGTCAAGAACGCAGGCGGCGGTGAAGATCCTGGGCGTGGTGACGGCAACGGCGCTGGTGCTGGGGATGGGCCTCTGGCTGGATCGCATCCCCTCACCTGGGCCCCAGCCGGAGGGCATCGCCTCGGACGGCACCTTTATCTGGGTGGCCGACTTCATCGACGGGACCATCTCGCGGATCGACCCGGCGGCGCCGGATCGTCCCCTCGTCTTTGCATCGCCGGGGCCGCACCCCGAGGGGCTGACCTGGGACGGCAGCCACCTCTGGTCGGCGGACTGGGAGACGCGACGCATCTACAGGCACGCCGTCTCCGATACGGCGATCCCGGTCGTGAGCTCCTTCGACTCGCCCCGGCCGGAGTCCTGGACCCGGCCCGTCGGACTCACCTGGGACGGGAGCGCGCTCTGGCTGACCACCTGGTACCCTTTCATGCTCTATCGGCTGGATCCGACAGACGGACATGTCCTGGCCTCCCGCGACATCGCGGGGCTCTACCCGCCGCTCCCTCCCTTCGGCACCTACGCCCCCGAGGATCTGGCCTGGGACGGCGCCCACCTCTGGATCACCGACTGGTACACGGCCGGGATCCATCGCTTCGATCCCGTCACCTACGAGCTCCTGGAATCCGTCGACTCGCCGGGCCCGAGAAGCGTCGGCCTCACCTTCCATCTGGGCTTCCTCTGGAACGGCGACACCGAGGAGCAGGCGCTCTACCGGTTGGAAGTCACCGGAGGGACCGCGACGCGGCGCGTCACCTGGGGCGGACTGAAGCGCGGCACCCCGGGGGCAAATGGGCCATAAGGCCAAGCAGGAGCGCGCGTTGACACCCCCGGCCGAGCATGGTGTATACTCGCGCGCGCTTGATCGGGCGGATGGCCACCGGATGCTCCGGCGGCCCTTTTTCCCGCGGTTCGCCCGCGTGCTCACAGGGGCCCCTCGGGTTGTTGCCAACCCCACCCCCCTGCGATCGCACCGCGGCCGCTCATCGATCCTCGAAGGAGCCAGGTGGATGATGCGAAGGATGGTTCGTTTCACTGTTCCGGCGGTGGTGGTCTTGCTCCTCTCCGCGGTCCCGCTCGTGAGGCCGGCTATGGCCCAGCTCGTGAACGACGAGGCGGTGGGGCGTCTCAGCATCGGCGGCAGCATCGGCCCGCAGTTGACCGCGATGGAGGACGTCAACGACAACCTGGGGGTGGTGAACCGCTTCCTGCAGCGGGATCTCATCGCGCGGGTGGACGACCTCAATGTCGCCCTCTCCACCGGAATGGACCTCCGCTATCGCCTCGGCAGAACCCCGCCGGAGGATCCGGAGGAAGCCGTGACCTGGAAGGATCGCGTGACCCTGGGCTTCGCCTGGGGGGGGCTGAACGCCGATTCGGGAATCAATGTCTACTCCGCCACGGTGCGCCTCTTCACCCGCACCACCACCTACACCCCGTATCTGCTCTACCACCTGCCCTTCCTGGAGAAGCTGGAGCAGCGCTCGCAGCTCTATGTGGGCGCGGGGGCGATCTTCATGAGGGGCGGCTATATCGAGTGGAAGATGCGGGACTACACGGGAAACAACTTCCTGGTGGACGGAGACATCGCCGAGCTGACCGGCTCGGGGAAGGCCGAGGCCAGCGGGACGGGGCTCCTGCTCATGACCGGGGCCTCCTATCAGCTCACCAAACGATTCTCCGTGGCCGTGGACATGGGCTATCGCAAGGCCCGGATGACCAATGTCAAGATCACCCAAGGGGAGACCCCCGTCGAGGGCACAGCGACCGAGGCCTGGAACATCGAGCGGTTCCCCGGCGGCGAGGACGACATCATCCGCGAGCCGGGCGACTGGGCGGTCGTGGACTTCTTTCTGAGGGATCCGGAGGCGCGGTTCGACGGTAGGAACCGCCAGGACCCCGCGGATGACGGAGGCTGCGAGGGCTGCCCCCTGTACTACACGGGTGGACCGATCGACCTGGATTTCAGCGGGCCCTTCACCCAGTTCTCGTTCCGAGTGCACTTCTAACCCGGGAGGGATCGCCGCCGGGAGGGCGGGCACCAAAGCGATGATGAACGCGCGACATCTCCTGCTCCTCGTTCTGGTTGCCGGGCTTCTCGGGCTCTCCGCCTGCGGGCGGAAGCGCGACGAGCGCGCGGCGCAGCAGCCTCCCCCCCCGGCCGCGGAGCCCGGGACGCCCGCAGCGGGCGCAGGGGCCGACCGCTCCGGCCCAGGCGAGGCGCCGGTGGACCCGCAGTACGCGAGCATCGAGTTCCTGATGAGCCAACCGCTGGCCACGGAGAACGAGATCGCCATCGGGAACCTCTATTTGAATCAGGGCAATGTGGACAGCGCGCTGGTCCACTACCTGCAGGCGACCCGCCTCGACCCGAAGAACCTCGCCGCCTGGAACTACGCCGGCATCGCCCAGGCGCGGCTCGGGCGCTATGCAGAGGCCAAGGAATCCTACCTGAAGGCCGTCGATCTGGACGCTTTCGACCTGCATACCCACGTCAACCTGGGCAATCTCTACTTCAGACAGGAGCTCTTCGACCAGGCGTCGAAGGAATACCTCCTCGCCACCTCCATCGACTCGACCAGTGCCCGCGCCTGGCTGAACCTCGGGCTGGCTTACGAACGCCTCAAGCTGGTCAACCCGGCCATCCTCGCCTACAACAAGGCGGCGGAGTGCGACCTCCAGGACGCCAAGGCCCTGGAGCGGCTCGGCTGGATCTATGTCGACAAGATGCTGTACGAGGCGGCCACCGACCGCTGGCAGAAGGCGGTCGCAAGGGATCCGTCCCGCCAGGACCTCGTGCAGAACATCGCCGCGATCAAGGCGTACACCGACAGCACCGGAACCCGATGACCCTGCGCCGGCGACGCGACATCGTTCCGGTGATCCTCGCTCTCCTGCTGCTTCCCGCGCCGGCCGGGGCGTCGCCCGCCTTGCCCGAGGATTGGGACGCGGCGCGGTACATGGATGTCTCGGAGATCCGGCCCGGCATGAAGGGGATCGGGCGCTCGGTCTTCCTGGGAACGGAGATCGGCGAGTTCGAAGTGGAAATCCTGGGGGTGATGCCCACCCAGGACCCGAAGGCCCGCATGATCCTGGCGCGTCTCTCCGGGCAGGGGCTCGAGACCTCCGGGGTGATTTCCGGGATGAGCGGGAGCCCGATCACCATCGACGGGCGGCTGATCGGCGCCCTCGCCTTCGGCTGGCCCTACGCCACGGAACCGATCACGGGGATCACGCCCATTGCTGAGATGCTCGCCCTGGGCGGGCGGGGGGGCGCCGAGGTCCAGGACGCCCCGCCTTCGCGGATGAGCCCGTCCCTCTGGCGGGAGATCTGGGAAGCGGACCCCTCCCGGACGCTGGATCTGCTGGCGGGGACCGCGCAGGTGGAGGTTGGAGGGCTCCCGGCCCTGGGATTGCCCATCGCCACGGCCGGTCTTGGCGGTGGGGCGCGAGCCGAGGCGGCGAGGGTCCTGGGCGCACCCGGGTTCCGTTTCGAGGAAGGTGCCGCCCTGGGCTCCGATCCTTCCCCGGCGGCGGGACCACTGGAGCCGGGAAGCGCTCTGGGTGTGGAACTCGTTCGGGGCGACGCGCAGATCGCCGCGATCGGCACCGTGACCTGGACCGACGGGCAGAGGGTTTTGGCCTTCGGACATCCCATGATGAACCGCGGGGCCTCGGCCTATCCGATGAGCGCGGCCAGCATCGTGACCGTGATGCCCCGGCTGAGCAATTCCTTCAAGATGGGGGTGGTGGGCGCGCCGATCGGCTCGGTGACCCGCGACTACAGCAAGGGGATCATGGGAACTCTCGGGAGCGCTCCCCGCATGATCCCGATGACCGTGCAGATGCGTTTCGGCGACCGGCAGGAGAACTTCCGCTTCGAGATCCTGGAGGCCCAGGCGCTCACTCCGGCGCTGGCCGGAGTCGTGGCGTCCAACGCGGTGGACACCTTCGGCCGGGAGGCGGGTGCCGCCACCGTGACCCTGACCACCAGGGTCACCCTGGACGACGGACGCGTCCTCGAGACCCGCGCGGTGGACGCGAGCTTCTCGCCGGGCGTGAGCCTGGCCGGGGAATTGGCCCGCCCCCTCGCGCTGGTGCACGGCAACCCCTTCGAGGATGTGGCGCTGAGCGCCATCGAGGTCACGGCGGCGATTCGGGACACCATCGAAGCCGCCTTTCTGGAGAGCCTGACCTTGCCTCCCGGACGCTTCGTCCCGGGAAGCGTGGTGCCGGTGACCGTGGAGTTGCGCGACTATCGCGGGCGGCGATGGGAGCACCGCGTGGACTTCCGCCTGCCGGAGTCCCTGGCTCCCGGGACCTACACGCTCCTGGCCTGCGACGGGAAACGGGACGGCGCGGCGGAGGCGGAACGCGCGCCGGGGCGCTTCGATCCACAGAGCCTGGATCACTTGATGGAGCTTCTGGCCGGCGGGACGCCGCAGGACATGCTCGTTCTCCGGTTGCTGGGCGCCGGCGGCGACCCGGTGGTGGCGGGCCGCGAGCTGGCCGGTCTTCCGCCCTCGCTGCGCCGGGCTCTGGTCTCCGCGCCGGCGGGAGGCAGGGTGACGCGGACCGTCGCCTCGGTGGAACAGCTCCAGCTGGTCGACATGGGACGGGTCGTGCTGGGCTGCCAGGGCCTTTCGCTGACGGTGGAGCCGTCGCGCTGACGCGCTTTCCCGGGAGAACGCTCACGATGAGAAGACGCACGACATCCCTCGCGCTGGCCGCCCTGCTCGTGATCCCCTCTCTCTCGGCGGGGTCGACCCCGCAGGTGTGGAGAGTGGGGGGCGTGGAGGGATGGACCTCCGCGGAGCGCGAGTCGATCGGAGTGACGAGCGAGGGACGCGCCGGTCTCGCCCTGGCCACGCAGCCTGTGGACGGCATGGAAGGATTCATGGTCTGGGCGCTGTTGCGCGAGGGCGATGGGGCTCTCGCGGCCACGGGCGATCGCGGGATCCTGTACCGCCTGACGGCTTCCGGTTCCGCCACGGTGGCCGCACAGGTGATTCAGCCCGAGATCACGGCGCTAGGCCGCGACGGCAAGGGGCGGGTGCTTCTGGGCGCCGCCCCGGACGGTGTGATCTATCGGCTGGAGGGGGAGGCCGCGATCCCCGTCGCCGATACTCCGGAGAGCTATGTGTGGAAGATCCTACCGGACGGCTCCGACGGAGCGCTCCTTGCCTGCGGGAACAGGGCGAAGGTCTACCGCATGAGCGGGAGCGGCGGGCTGGAGCTCCTGGCCGACCTGCCCTGCGGCCATGTCACCGGGCTGGTGCGGGACGGCGAGCGGCTTCTGGCCACCACCGAGGCCCCGGGACGCCTGATCGAGATCGCTCGCGACGGCGGCGTGTCGGTGCTCCACGAGGCGGCGGAAGGGGAGTTGCGCGAGCCGCTGCCCATGGGGGACGCGGTCTACTTCCTGGCCAACCCCGTCGAGCCCGATGCGGTCGGCCGTCTCTACCGCCGCTCGGCGAGCGGTGCCGTGGAGCAGGTCTGGTCGGCGATAGCCGGATCCGTCTATCACCTCAGCGCGGGAAGGGACGGGACGCTCCTCGTCGGCGGAGGCGCCGACAAGGGCAAGGGCTCGATCACGCGAGTGACCCCCGGCCCGCCCTCTAGCTGGATGGAGCTGGTCACCGTCACGGAACCGCAGGTGATCTGCGCCTTGCTGGACGGCGACGGGCAGGGATGGCTCGGCACCGGCGGGCAGGCGAGCGTGTACCGGATTTCCGGACAGGGCTCCCACGAGGGCGCGGCGACCAGCGCCCCTTTCGACGCCGGCGGCGCAGCGCGGTGGGGCGCCCTCTCCCTCGAGCCGGGCAGCCTGAGCGCCGGCTTGCGCATCGAGACCCGCTCCGGCAATACCAGGACCCCGGACGATTCCTGGAGTTCCTGGATCGAGATGCCTCTCGATCGCGGTCGCGGAATGATCGCAGCGCCCTCGGCACGCTTCCTCCAGTGGCGGCTGCGCCTCTCCGACCAGGAAGTGAAGCTGGCGGCCGTGAGCGTCTCCTATCTTCCGGCCAACCTGGCCCCGCGGGTGAGCGAGGTGTCGGTCTCGGCTCTGGGCGCGGCGCTCGAGCGGAGCTGGGGGCGCGGACAACCCGTCTCCCTGGCCCAGGAGCTGCCAGGCGGGGTGCGCGCGGAGTTCCAGATTCCCTCCTCCCGCGAAGGCGAGCGGCCCGCCGACGACCCAGAGGCGGCCTGGGCGCGCCGCTACCGGACCGTGACCTGGAAGGCCTCGGATCCGAACGGAGATCCGTTGCGCTTCGACATCGACCTGCGGGGGGCGGATGAGGTGATCTGGAGATCTCTGGAGAAGGACGAAGAGGCCTCGCCCTGGGTCTGGGACAGCGCCACCATGCCCGACGGCTGGTATGTCCTGCGGGTGACGGCCTCCGACGGAATGGCGAATCCGCTGGAACTCGCGGCCACGGGACACCGGGAGACGGAGCCCTTCCTCGTCGACAACACCCCGCCCCTGCTGATCGGGCTTGCCGTGGAGGGCCGCGCGCTGCGCGGGCACCTGGTGGGCGAGTGCGAGGCTCGCCTGA
>CAZWKH010000099.1:0-8751 GCA_964633885.1 uncultured bacterium
CGAGCCCGAGGGTCTGCAGACCTATCAGGTCGTCGAGCGGATGGTGAACCGGGCTCCCAACATCACGCGCCTCGTGGACCGTCTCGAAGCCGGCGGCCTGCTCACCCGCACCCGGTCCAGGGAGGACCGGCGCGTGGTCCGGCTGCGGATCACCGCCGAGGGGCTGACGCTCCTGGCCGGCCTGGATTTGCCCGTGGACCAAAGCGTGAAGGCCGCCATGCGTGGGCTTGATGCCGCGGGGCTCCGCGAGCTGCAGCTCCTGCTCGACCGGCTGCGCGAACCTCTGGAACAGAAACGGGGGGAGCGGACGGCCCCGGTCCGCCCGGCTCCTTCCCAGGCTTGATCGTCGTCAACAATCGTCGTCGAAAGGAAGAAACCATGAAGCGCTTCACTTGGACCCTCACCCTTGCCGCTCTTGCCGTAGCCCCCTCCTCCGCTCTTGCCCAGACCTGGGAGATCGACGCCGCCCACACCTCGGTGGGCTTCGAGGTGCGCCACCTCTTCACCAAGGTGGCGGGCAAGTTCAACGAGGTGAGCGGAACCATCGTCTTCGATCCCGCCAACCCCGCCGCGGCCTCGACGGAGATCACCATCCCGGTGGCCGGCATCGACACCCGCAACGAGAACCGCGACAACCACCTCAAGAGCCCCGACTTCTTCGACGCCGCCACTTACCCCTCCATCACCTTCAAGAGCACCAAGGTGGAGCCGGCCGGCAAGAACAAGTTCAAGGTGACCGGCGACCTCACCATGCATGGTGTGACCAAGGCCACGGTTCTGGATGTGGAGCTCCTCGGTGCTGGCCCCCATCCCATGATGCCCGGCGGACAGGTGGCCGGCTTCACCGCGACCACCACGGTCGACCGCAAGGAGTTCGGGATCTCCTGGAACAAGGCCCTGGACAACGGCGGGATGGTCCTGGGGGATGAAGTGAACATCAAGATCGATGTGGAGGCCGTGCAGAAGCCCGCCGCGGAGAAGTAGAATCCCCTTCGTGAGCATGGGATGGATTGTCGCCGCGGCGGCGGGGCTTCTGATAGCTCCTGTCGTCGCGGTTTCCTTCATCGCGTGGAGAAGCTTCACCCCCCCTCGCGTCGAGGGGGAGCCTCCCCCAGGCATAGCTCCGTCGCGGCTCGAAGAGATCGCCTTCACCTCCTCCGGCCGCGCGCTGCGCGGGTGGATCTGCACTCCCGCGGCGGCCCCCAGGGGGATGGTCCTCCTGGTCCATGGATGGGGGAGCGGCGCCGCCGGCATGCTGAGCTGGTCCGAGTTCCTTGCCGCGGAGGGCTGGGCGTCGATGGCTTTCGACATGCGGGGCCATGGGCGCAGCGACGGCGGGGAGAGCATGGTCCTGCCGCGCCTCGCGGAGGACATCGAACAGGCCTCGGTGTTTCTCGACGCGCGGCCCGACCTGGCCTGCCTGCCGCGGGCGATTCTCGGCCATTCGATGGGCGGCGCCGCCCTGCTGTTAGCCCTGTCCAGGGGGCTTTCCTGCCGCGCGGCGATCGTCTCCAGCACCTTTGCCCGGGTGGAGACGGCCACCGACTATGTGCTGCGCAAGTGGCTCCTGCCCCCGGTTCTCTTCCGGCGCGTGGTCAAGGCGGTCTGGAGCATCCGTTTGGGCCGGAGCATGGGGGCCCTGGAGCCGGAGAGGACCATCCGCGGGGTGAGGGTGCCTCTGCTCCTCACCCATGGGACGGAGGACCCCACGATTGCGCTGAGCGAGCTGCGGCGGCTGGAGGCCTCGGCGGATCCACGCCTGACATCCGTGCTTCTCGTACCCGGGGCCGCCCACTCGGATCTGACCGCCTTTCCGGCCTATCGGACGGCGGTTCTGGAGTTTCTGGACGGGCGCCTGGGTGGGGGGGAGAGCGGCTATACCCGCGGGATTGTGGAAAAGTCGTCCCCCTCTTAGTGAATCCGAAAGATTGAGCGTGGATGGCCGATGGATTAGACTGGGGGCGGAGGCCATTCCCAGGCGCCGGGGTGCGGGGATCGGCGGGTCCGCAGATGCGTTGGGCTGAGGGTTCACGCATGAAGAGGTCTTTGCACCGCCTGTGCGTCCTCTGCGTGTTCCTGGCATTGCTTGCCGGGACTGCGGCGTGGTGCGCCCCGGCCGAATCTCCTTTCGGCTCCCCCGACACCCTCCGTCTCGCCACCGGCTCGGTGGGCGGCACCTTCCTCCCCGTTGGCCATGATCTGAGCGCGTGGCTTACCTCCGCAATTCCCGGGATCGTGGTCGTGGTGGACACCACCGCGGGCTCCGTGGACAACATGGACAGGCTCCTGCGCGGGCGCTCCGACATCGGCATCGTCGCCGGACATCCGCTGCGCGAGGTGCTGGACGGCCGGGGGATGATGGCCGACGAGGCGCTGGCGCTCTGCACGGTGGGTCCCCTCTACGCGGACGCGGAGCAGCTCGTGGTGCGCAGTTCGCTCGTGCGCGCGGGAAACCTGCTCGACCTGAGCGGGCTCCTCATGTATCCCGGCCCGCACAACAGCGGCGGGGAGATCGACACGCGCCGCATCCTCACCGCGCTGGGCATCGAGCCGCGCTATGTGTATGTGGACGAGCGCGACAAGGGATACACCGCCGCCGCGGAGGCCCTGGTGAACGGCAGTTTCGACGCCTGCACCTTTTCCGGCGGGGTGCCGATCCGCGCCCTCACCGAGCTCTTCGAGAACCACCCGGGCGAGTTCGAGATCCTGCCCTTCACCCGCCACATGCTGAACCGGCTGCGGCACTACGAGAAGGGTTTCGAGGGCGTGGTCATCCACCCGGAGGACTACCCGGGGCTGACCCGCGACATCCAGTCGGTGGGCGGCCCCAACATGCTGGTGGCGGGGCCGCACCTGAGCGAGGAGATCGTGACCGCGCTGGACGCGGCGATCCGCCAGGGGATCGCGTTGCCGGGCCGGGGGCTGCGCGCCCAGGAGGCGCACCCGGTGCTGCAGGCTCTGGACGCCGCGCTCTGGAACCAGACGCCGGTGGGCAAGCGCTGCCAGCTTCCGGCCACCGCCGGCCTGCCGAGCACCCCCTAGACGCGGCCGCACAACGGCCGCAGCGCGCGCCGAACTTCCGCGAGATTCCGCCGCCGCGACCCTTTGCGCCCTCTACTCGAGCGCGGCGAGGCTGGCCAGGAGCTCCTCGTTGGTGGCGTGCCGCTGCATGAGCTTCAGGACGCCCAGCATCGCCTGATCCGGCGGATAGGACGCGGCGAGGCGGCGCAGCTTGTGCAGCCGGACGACCTGGTCCTCCGGATACAGCTTTTCTTCCTTTCGGGTGCCGCTCTTGCCGATGTCCACCGAGGGGAAGATGCGCTTCTCGAAGAGATCGCGCGAGAGCACGAGCTCCGTGTTCCCGGTTCCCTTGAACTCCTGGAAGATGACCTCGTCCATGCGCGATCCCGTGTCCACCAGAGCGGTGCCCAGGATGGTCAGGCTCCCGCCGTCCTCGATCTTGCGCGCGGCGCCGAAGATCTGGCGCGGGGCGAGCATCGTGGTGGCGTCGAGCCCGCCGCTCAGGGTGCGCCCCGAGTTTCCTTGCACCGTGTTGTAGGCCCGGGCGAGGCGGGTGATCGAGTCGAGGAGCAGCACCACATCCTTGCCCTCCAGCACCGGAGGCACGATGGTGTTGATGCAGTCCTCCGTGATGGAGATATGGTCGCGGGTGGACATGTCGCTCGACGCGGCGTAGACCGTCGCGTGGGTGCTGCGGCGGAAGTGGGTCACCTCCTCCGGGCGCTCGTCCACCAGAAGCGCGTACACCGCCACCTCCGGGTGGTTTACATGCAGCGCCTCGGCGACCTGGATCAGAATGGTGGTCTTGCCCGCCTTGGGCGGGGAGACGATCAGCGCCCGCTGGCCCCGGCCGATGGGGGCGATCAGGTCGAGCACGCGCATGGAGACGGAGTCCGGCGTGGTCTCCAGCTGGTAACGCTGGTGGGGATCGATGGTCACCTGCTGCTGCAGGAGCTTCAGGATCTCGAGCCCCTTGGGCCGCTCCGGCCCGGGGACGCGGCCCGACTGCATGGGGCGCCGCCGGTTGTTGAAACCGCCCCGTCGGGTCTCCTGGCCCTCCGCGGCGGCGATGCGCGAAGCGGTGGCGTCGCGGATCCCCTCGGGGCGCGGTCCGCGCGAGTCCACCCGGCGGCGGCGGCGGCGCGACAGGCCGCGGTTACCCGACGCCGTTCCGCTGTTGCCGCCCTCCATCCCGTCGCCGCGGGGCGGGCGGCGGCGCGGGTGCATGCGTTGCTGCAGCGGCCCCTCGGGGGAGCCCTCCGGACGCGGCCCACGCGGAGCGTCGCTCCCGGGCGCCTGGCCTCCCTCCCCGCGAATCTGGCGGAGCACTTCACGGGTTTCCGTGGAGGCGGGGACCGCCTCCTCGTCCCCCATGGGGGTCCGGGGGAGGTCGGAATCGGAGCGAATGCGCCTGCGTCGTACGCGGCGCGGCCGCCGGGCTGGTCTTTCTTCAAACATGGTGCTTTTTCATCCCTCGAAGGTTGGGACTCGTCGCGTCGAACCGAGTTGAGACGGATCGCATAGGGCCGATCGGTGTCGCGCCCCGGTACCCGCGCGAAATAAGGCGCGGTATCTGAACGACCGGGACCGGGATTCAACTCAGGGGCCGGGTCAAGGTTGAACCGCCGGACGGGGCTAAATCGACTCCCGTTCCGGCCTTCTACGCCCGCGACATGGGGGCGGAGGCCGGGTCCACGAAAGCGCCGGGAAAGGTCCGCCGCTCCTGGCCCTCGTTATCGGCGGCCACCCGGGACCCCATTAGAATGCACGCCCCGGGGCGCCGCGTCCAGCCTTTCCTTACGGCTCTTGGGCGCCCCCTATTCCTTCTCCCGCCGCCGGAAGGGCCGCTCCGAAGCCCTCAGAATCCTCTTGCGCAGCCGCAGGGACCTGGGGGTGACCTCCAGCAGCTCGTCCTCGGCGATGAACTCCAGGCTCTGTTCCAGGGAGAGCACGCGCGGCGGCACCAGCTTGGCGCTGATCTCGGAGGTGGAGGAGCGCATGTTGGTGAGCTTCTTCTCCTTGACGATGTTGACATTGATGTCGTCGTCGCGCGAGTTCTCACCGATGATCATGCCCTCGTAGACCTGCAGGCCCGGCTCCACGAAGATGTCGCCGCGGGACTGGAGGTGCTCGATCGCGTAGGCGGTCACGGCCCCGGTGCGGTCGGCGACCAGCGCCCCCGTCGTGCGGTGCGGGATCTCTCCCGCCCAGGGGGCGTAGCCGGTGAAGAGGTGGTTCATGATGCCGGTGCCGCGGGTGTCGGTGAGGAACTCGGTGCGGTAGCCGATGAGCCCCCGCGATGGGACCTCGAACTCGAGCCGCACGCGGCCGGTGCCGTGGTTGACCATCCTGGTCATGCGCCCCTTGCGCATGCTGAGCTTCTGGGTGACTACGCCCACATACTCCTCGGGGGCATCCACCACCACGCTCTCCATGGGCTCGTGCAGCTCCCCGTTCACGCTTCTGGTGATGACGGTGGGCTTGCCGACGCTCATCTCGTAGCCCTCGCGGCGCATGGTCTCGATGAGGATGGCGAGCTGGAGCTCGCCGCGGCCCGAGACCTTGAAGGCGTCGGTGGTCTCGCCTTCCTCCAGGCGCAGGGCGACATTGCGGCGCACCTCGCGCTCCAGGCGCTCGCGCAGGTGGCGCGAGGTGACGAAGGAGCCGTCCCGGCCCGAAAAGGGCGAGTCGTTGATGGTGAAGACCATGGAGATGGTGGGTTCATCCACCACGATGGGGGGGAGCGGCGAGGGGCTCTCGGGGTCCGTCACCGTCTCGCCGATGTCGATCTCCTCGAGGCCGGCCAGCGCGACCAGGTCGCCCGGGGCGGCTTCCTTGATCTCCGTGCGCTTGAGCCCCTCGAAGCCGTAGAGCTTGGTGATCTGGCCCTTCACCACGGTGCCGTCGCGGCGGCAGACGGCCACCATGTCGCGGGCGCGGATGCGGCCGTTCACCACGCGGCCCAGGGCGACCCGGCCCACATAGTCGTCGTAGTCGTAGTTGGCGATGAGGATCTGGAGCGGGGCGTCGGGATCCCCCTGGGGGGCCGGGATCGCCTGGTTGATCGTCCTGAAAAGCGGCTCCAGGTTCTCCTGCGGGTCGGTGAGCTTGAGCGCGCAGGTGCCGGCGCGGGCCACCGCGTAGAGCACGGGGAACTCGATCTGGTGCACATCGGCGTCGAGGTCGATGTAGAGGTCGTAGATCTCGTCCAGGACCTCCTCCGTCCGCGCGTCCTTGCGGTCGATCTTGTTGATGACCACGATCGATGGGAGGTGGAGCTCCAGGGCCTTGCCCAGCACGAATCGGGTCTGGGGGAGGGGTCCCTCCGAGGCGTCCACGAGGAGGAGGATGCCGTCCACGAGCTTGAGGATGCGCTCCACCTCGCCGCCGAAGTCCGCGTGGCCGGGCGTGTCGAGGATGTTGACCTTGACACCGCCGTGGATGACGGCGGTGTTCTTGGACATGATCGTGATGCCTTTCTCGCGCTCCAGGTCGTTCGAATCCATGACCCGTTCCATGACCTCCTGGTTCTCGCGGAAGACGCCGCTCTGCCAGAGCATGGCGTCCACCAGGGTGGTCTTGCCGTGGTCCACATGGGCCACGATGGCGATGTTGCGCAGGTCCGAGCGGACGGTCCGGGCCATGGGGTTCTCGGGGCCTCCAAAGGGGGTCGCCGCATGCCGTGGGCGCTTCCTCCCGGGTTGGGCGAGCGCGCTCCCTGCGGCGCGGGTCAGGGCAGGCGGATCAATCGGCGAGGAAGCCTAGCAGGATTGAGCCGGTCCGCACAAGCGGAGGGCGGAGCGGCGCGAAGGGCCGCCCCCTCACGGTCGCGGGCTCAGGAGGGACAGTAGCGGTAGGGGTAATAGCGCGGCTGCCACATCGAGGCCGCGATCCGTGCGCCCAGCTCCTCGTCGGAGGCGATCATGCCCAGCCCCTCGTCGCGGGCCTCCATGGCCACCGCGAGGGCGACCCGGTAGGAGACGGCGCGGATGTCGGTGAGGGGCGGCAGGAGGAGGCCGTCCCGCCGCTGCTCGGCGGTTACCATGTCGGAGATGGCGCAGGCGGCGGCGTGGAACATGCGGTGGGTGATGCGCGAGGCCTGGCCCGTGATCGCGCCCAGACCCATCCCGGGGAAGACATAGAGGTTGTTGCACTGGGATGCCGGGAGCGGACGGCCGTCCGGCAGGCGCGCAGGGGCGAAGGGGCTTCCCGTGGCGACGATCGCCCTGCCCTCGGTCGCGTCGAGCACCTCCTGCGGCGTGGTCTCCGAACAGGAGGTGGGGTTGGAGAGGGCGAAGACGATGGGCCGTTCCGTGTTCTTGGCCAGATCGCCGAGGATGGCGGGGGTGAAGGATCCCTTCTGTCCGGAGACGCCGATCAGGGTGGTGATGCCGCCGTGGCGGACCACCTCGGCGAGGCTCGGGGCGCGGTCCTTGGGGACCGGCCAGCCGGCGACGGTCTCGCGGGGCTGGAGGAAGCGCTCCTGGTAGGGCGCGCAGGCGGCCCCTTCCAGGAGGAGCCCGTCGATGTCCACCGCGAAGACGCGCCGGCGGGCCTGTGCCGCGGAGAGCCCGCCTTCCAGCTCGAGCAGGGTCGCGATGGCGTTGGCCACTCCGCTTCCCGCCTGGCCGAAGCCGTGGATGGCGATGCGCTCCCCGCCCAGCGGGCGCCCGCAGGCGCGCAGCGCGCTGCGCAACGCGGCGGCGGCGGTGGCGCCGGTGCCCTGGATGTCGTCGTTGAAGCTGGGGAGACGGTCGCGGTAGCGCTCGAGGAGCGTGAACGCGTGGTGCTTGCCGATTTCCTCCCGCTGGAGCAGCGCGCGCGGGAAGACCCGCTGCACGCCCTGGACGAAGCGCTCCACCACCCGGTAGTAGGCGTCGCCGCCCAGGCGGCGGGTGCGGGAACCGATGTAGAGCGGATCGGCGAGGAGGCGCTCGTTGTTGGTGCCGACATCGATGCAGACGGGCAGCGTCGAGGTGGGGTGGATTCCGGCGGCGGCGACATAGAGGGCGATCTTGCCGACCGGGATGCCCATGCCGTCGGCGCCGAGGTCGCCCAGGCCCAGGATGCGCTCGCCGTCGGTCGCGACGAGGAGCGAGATGTCGGGGAGGCCCACGGCGCGCAGCATGTCCTCGATGCGGTCCACATTGGCCGCGGTGACATAGAGCCCGCGGTAGCGGCGGATGATGTGGGACATGGTCAGGCAGGCCTGGCCAACGGTGGGGGTGTAGATGATGGGTAGGGTTTCCTCGATGTGGCGGGTCACCAGGGAGTAGAAGGCGGTCTCGTTGCGGTCCAGGAGCCCGATGAGCGTCACATAGCGCTCGATGTCCGTGGACTTCATCCGGTAGATGCCGTAGTTGCGATCGACCTGCATGTCCAGGTTGCCCACGGAGTCGGGCAGCAGGCCGTGGAGGTCGAACTCGGTGCGCTCCATCGGGGTGAAGGCCTGGGCCTTATTGAGCAGGGGATCCTGCAGGAGCGCGACGCCCTTCATGGGGACGGCGTAATAGATCTCGTGGGTGAGCGGATCGACCCGCATCTCGAATCGTTTCATGACGAACCCCTCCCTTCCCATCACGCTCGCGGACGGCGCCCGCGAGCGTCAACGGTACGGGAGCGCTCCCGGCGAAGCAAGGGCGGCGGGGCGCGACGCGCGGTCGGGGAAGCGGGAGAGAGAAAGAGAGGCGGCGGCGGCTCAAGGCGGCGGGAGATCCAGCCGGAATTTCT
>CAZWKH010000100.1:0-8720 GCA_964633885.1 uncultured bacterium
CCAGATTCCGTTCCTTTCCTGGAGCGGGGTCGCATCGATGGTCCAGTTGTTGAAGGTTCCCGCCACGCACACCGTGCGGGCGGTGCCGCGGGGCTGGAAGCGGAAGGTCACCCGCGTCAGCCCCGCCGGCGGGGGAGGCGCGGCACGGCCTCCGCTCACCTGCGCGGCCACGGAGGCCGCCCCCACAGTCATCGCCTGCTCGCCCACCTCCACTACCGAGTTCTTTCCCCCGAACCCGTCGTCGGCGAAGCTCTTCGCGGATTCGTCCGTGAGCCACTGGTTCCCGTTCACGACGAACTTGTACTGATAGCTTCCCGGCGCGAGCTCGATGGTCGCCTCCCAGACCCCGCCGCGATCGGCGAGGCGCTCGGCGGAGGTGCTCCAGTCGTTGAAGCTCCCCGCGAGGCTCACGCTCTGCGCCGCCCCGGGCGGCTGGAAGCGGAAGGTGACCGGAGTGGCCGACGCGGAGCCCGCGCCGAGCAGGGTCACCACGGCGACGAGGACCGCGGTGGCAAGGAGAGTTCGGGCCGGCTTGAACATGGATGGCCTCCGTTGCGGATGGGAACCCCGGGACGGCGAGGGATGCTCGCGCGTGGGGCGTGGTCGAGACGGTGCTCGATGCGGGTTGGACCGCTCCACCAAACTGTGCGCAGTATACCGGTTCACGGGCGCAGCGTCATCCGCGCTCGGTTGCGCGGCGCGCGGCCCCATGATAGCCTCGCGCGGGCTAAGACACGATATGGCACGGATTTTGGGGATCGATCCAGGAAGCCAGGCTACCGGCTTCGGGCTCGTGGATGCGGGCCCCGGGCACAGCCGCGCCCTGCTCTTCGGGACCGTCCGCCCGGGCCGCGGCCTTCCCCTCCCGGACAGGCTGCATCTGATCTTTCGCGACCTGACCGCGGTGATCACCGAGCACATGCCGGATGTCGTGGCCGTGGAGACGGCCTTTTACCACAAGAGCGCCCGCTCGACCCTGGTGCTCGGCCATGTGCGCGGGGTCGTGCTCCTCGCCCGCCGCATCGCGGGCGCCCCCGCCCACGAGTACGCCCCGCGGGAGATCAAGCTCGCCGTTACGGGGAACGGCAATGCCTCCAAGGAGCAGGTGGCCTTCATGGTGCGGGGGCTCCTGGCGCTCAAGGACACCCCGCCCTCCGACGCCGCCGACGCGCTGGCCGCCGCGCTCTGTCACTGGCATCGGGCGGGGACGAGGAATCCGCGATGATCGCACACCTGCGGGGACGCCTCCTCGAGAAGCACCCCACCCGCGTGGTCCTGGAAACGGGGGGGATCGGCTTCGAGGTCCATGTTCCCCTCACCGCGACGGAGGCCATGGGGGAGGCCGGTGAGGAGATCGCGCTCCACACGGTGCTGGTGGTGCGGGAGGACGCCCTGACCCTCTACGGGTTCCGCCGAGCCGAGGAACGCGCGCTCTTTCTCAAGCTCGTCTCGGTGTCGGGCATTGGACCGAAGATCGCGCTCAACGCGCTCTCGGTGCCGTCACTGCCCCAGCTCGTCGCGGCCCTGCGCGGCCGGGATCTGGCGTTCCTGACCCGCCTGCCGGGCATCGGCAAGAAGACCGCGGAGCGCATGAGTCTGGAACTCAAGGATGGGCTGGCCGAGTTCTCGGCGGAACCCGCCGAGGGCTCGCCGAACCGCGCGGAGGCCGACGCGGTCTCCGCCCTGGTCTCGCTCGGCTATACCCGGCCTTCGGCGCAGGACGCGGTGCAGCGGGCGGCGCGGGAAGGGGAGGCCGGGACGGACCCCGAGACGCTCATCCGCAGCGCGCTTCAGCGCCTGTCGGGAGGGAAGAGCGCGCGGGGTTGACCCCGCGGCCAGGAACACGAAAGAGGGATCCCGACGGGCGAGATCCCTCTCTCCGAAGCATGCCGAGGCAACGGGCCGCCGGCGCCCGCCGCGGCGGGCGCCCGACTAGACCTTGTAGCGCTCGCGCTTCTTGTGGCGGTTCGCGCGGCGGCGCTTCTTGAGCTTGTGCTTGCGAATCTTCTTGCGCCGCTTCTTGATCAAGCTTCCCATGAATCGTTCCTATCCCGACCTTGCCGTCGAATGGGGCTCCCGCCCCGCCACCCCGGTCCCAGAGGGCCGGGTACAAAGCGCGAAAGAGGATACCGCGTCTGGGGGGGCCGAGGCAACCCCCCTTGGCGGGTCCTAGGATTCCAGCCTGGTGAGGGCCTCCGCGGGGGTGGGCCCCGTCGTGATCTTGGCCGCAGTCCGGAGCGAGTCGATCACCGCGCGGAACCGCTTCTGGCCCTTGTCCTGGCTCAGGAAGCTGCGGATTCCCTCCTGCACCTCCTCGACCTTCCGCCCCTCGCTGACGCGCTTCTCGGTCACCTGGATGATGTGATAGCCGAACTGCGTCTCCACGACGCCGCTCAACTGGCCCGGCTCCAGGGCGAAGGCCGCCGAGTCGAAGGGGGCGACCATAGCCCCGCGCCCGAACCAGTTCAGGTCGCCGCCGTTCGCGCCGCTGCCGGTGTCCTCGGAGTTTTCGCGGGCCATCTGGGCGAAATCGGCGCCGGTCTGGAGCTTGGCGTGGATCGCCTCGATCTTGCCCCGCACGGTGGCCTTGGCCATGTCGTCCGATCCGGGGGGAACCATGAGAAGGATGTGGCTGGCGTGGACCTCGGGCTGGGGCCCGAACATCTCGGGGTGCGCGTCGAAGTACTCCTGGATCTCCCCGTCCGACACGGCGGGATTCTGATCCATCGTCTTGTTGAAGTACTCGCCCAGGAGCATGTTCGTGCGCATGTCGCGCATCACATCGGTCTCCGTCACATTGTTCTTGGACAGGAGATCCGCGAAGGCCTCCGGTCCGCCGACCTGGGCCTTGAGCTGGGCCACCCGGCCCTGGACCTGGTCGTCGGTCACCTGGATGCCCGCCTTCTCCGCCGCCTTCTCGAGCAGCTTCTGCTCCACGAGACGCGCGAGAGCGGTGTTGTAGATCTGCTCGGTGCGCGTGGCGCCCTGGGCGGTGGAATCGGGGGGGACATTCTGACGGAGGAAGTTCTGGGCCACCTTCTCGACCTCGGCGATGGTGATGGCCTGGCCATCCACCACGGCCGCGGCGCCCTCGGGAAGCTTGCTTCCCTGGGAACCGCAAGCGGACGCCGCCAGCGCGAGGCCGAGGGCGAGCCAGAAGAGGCGCTCTTTCATGATCGTTCCTTTCCGCCGCGCCGGGCGGCGCTGGAGCATGGGGCGGGCACGAAGCCGAAAAGAATAGCAAGAGGCCGATGGACGGGCAATAGCCGATTCGGTCAGTGCGGCGCGGGGGCCTGTCTTCGGGCCCCGGCGCTCTCCTGGTCCCGGTACTGCAGCAGGTAGAGCCGGTAGTAGAGCCCGCGCTGCCGCAGAAGCTCCTGGTGGCTGCCCTCTTCGCGGAGCGCCCCCTTGTGCATGACCAGGATGCGGTCCACGTTCCGCACCGTGGACAGGCGGTGCGCGACCACGAGCGAGGTGCGCCCCTGCATCAGGCGCGTGAGCGCTTCCTGGATGAGGATCTCCGTCTCGGTGTCCACATTGCTGGTGGCCTCGTCCAGAATCAGGATCTCGGGATCGTGGGCCAGCGCCCGCGCGAAGGACAGGAGCTGTTTCTGGCCGGTCGAGAGCGATGCGCCGCGCTCGCCGAGCGGTGCGTCGAACTCCTCGGGCAGGCGGCGGATGAATCCCTCCGCGTTGACATAGCGGGCCGCGGTCTGGACGTCGTCGTCGGTGATGTCGTCGTTCCCCATGCGGATGTTGCGCGCGACCGTGCCGCTGAAGAGATACACATCCTGCAGCACGAGGCTCATCCGCCGCCGCAGCTCCTTCTGCGGCCACAGGCGCACGTCCACGCCGTCCACCAGAACCGCACCCCGCTGGGCGTCGTAGAACCGCATGAGCAGGCTCATGATCGTGGACTTCCCGGACCCCGTGGCGCCCACGAAGGCCACCGATTCCCCCCGCCGCACACGGAAGGAGACATTCCGGATCACCCAGTCCTCTCCCTGGTAGGCGAACCAGACCTCGCGGAACTCGATGAGGGGCGCCTCGCCGTCCGGCCGGGGGACCCGCGCCTCCGGCGGGTCCTGGACGGCGGGGACCGTGTCGAGCAGGGAGAAGACGCGCTCGCTCGCCGCCATCGCTCCCTGGAAGATGTTGTACTTCTCGCTCAGGTCCTGGATCGGACGGTAGAAGCGGCGCACATACTGGATGAACGCCACGAGGCCGCCGAGGGTGAAGACGCCTCGGAGCACCTGCTCGCCGCCCACCCAGATGACGAGGGCCAGCGCCAGGGAGGAGAGGATTTCGACGCCGGGGTAGAAGGTGGCGTAGTAGAAGATCGAGCGCAGGTGCGCCTCGGTGTGGTCCCGGTTGGGCTCGTCGAACTCGCCGCGGCTGCGCTTCTCGTGGTTCATCACCTGGAGCACGGACATGCCGGTGATGGACTCCTGCAGGAAGGTGTTGATCCGGGCGAGTCGCGTGCGCACCTGCCGGTAGCTGTCGCGGACCCCGTCGCGGAACCAGATGCTGAGCCAGAAGAGGAGCGGAAGCACGGCGAAGGAGACGAGCGCCAGCCTCCAGTCCATCACGATCAGCACCCCCATGATGCCCAGGAGGGTGAACACATCGCCGAAGATGGCGACCACACCGCTGGTGAACATCTCGTTGAGGGCGTCCACATCGCTGGTCAGCCGGGTCAGGAGGCGCCCGACGGGATTCCGGTCGAAGAAGCCGGCATGGAGCTTCTGGAGGTGGGCGAAGATCTCGTCGCGGAGGGTGACCATGATCTCCTGCCCGACCCTCTGCATCAGGTACACCTGGGCGTAGCCGAGGGCCAGGGCCAGGATCAGGGTGACGAAGTAGAGCAGGGTAATCCGCACCAGCTCCGGAACATCCCCGCCTGCGATGGCCCGGTCGATGGCGATCTTGGTCAGGTACGGTCCGGCGAGCTCCAGGGCGGCGGTGGCGATCAGGAGGACGATGGACAGGGCGACCGCGCCGCGATGGGGGCGCAGATAGACGAGCAGCCTCCGCATGAGGCGCCGGTCGAAGGCCTTGCCGAGGATCTCGTCTTCCTGAAACTCGTGCGCGCTCACTGCGCGGCCTCCAGCTCCTGCTCGAGCTGCTGGAGCTGCACCAGTTCCGCGTAGATGCCCTCCCGGGCCACCAGTTCCTCGTGGGTGCCCTCCTCGGCGATGGCCCCGTCCTCGATCACGACGATACGGTCGGCCAGCTTTACCGTGCTCACGCGGTGGGCAACGAGAAGCGTGGTGCGGTCGCGCATGAAGCCGCGCAGCCCTTCCAGGATGGCCTCCTCCGTCCGGGTGTCCACGCTGGCCAGCGCGTCGTCAAGGATGAGAATGCGGGGATTGCGCAGGAGGGCGCGCGCGATGGCCGTGCGCTGCTTCTGCCCTCCGGAAAGCGTGACGCCGCGCTCGCCGACCATGGTCTCGTAGCGCGCCGGGAAGTCGTCCACCTCCTCGGCGATGCGCGCGAGATCGGCCATCCGTCGCATGTCCTGGTCCGGGGCCTCGGGGCGGCCCAGGGTGATGTTCTCGCGGATGGTGCGGCTGAAGAGGAGGGTCTCCTGCGGGACATAGCCGATCGCGCCGCGCAGGATCTCGAGGGGGATCCGCCGCACATCCTCGCCGTCGACGAGCACCTCTCCCGCCGTCGGGTCGTAGAGCCGCGGCACGAGGTTCACGAGGCTGGTCTTTCCTGAACCCGTCCTGCCGACGATCGCCACCGTTTCCCCGGCGCGCACATGCAGGTCGATGCCCTTCAGGACCTCGATCCCAGGCCGCGAGGGGTACTCGAAGCGGACGCCCCGCAACTGGATCTCGCCCGCGAGAGGCCGGGCTCCGTTCCCCTCGGGGCCGACCACATCGGGCGCCTCGTCCAGCACCTGGTTGATGCGCTTCATCGACGCGGCGCCGCGCTGGAACATGGAGACGACCCAGCCCAGCGCGATCATCGGCCAGATGAGCATGACGAGGTAGGAGTTGAATGCCACGAAGTCGCCGAGGGTGATCGCCTTCTCGATGACCAGCCATCCGCCGAAGCCCAGGACGAGCACCGTGCCGGTGCCGGCCAGGAATCCGATCGCGGGGGAGAAGAGGCCGTTGATCTTCACCAGCCGCATGTTGCCGGCCAGGTACTCGAGGTTGCGCTCGCGGAAATCTTGCCGCGCGGATTCCTCCTGGACATAGGCCTTCACCACGCGGATCCCGGACAGGTACTCCTGGGCGCGTGAGGTGATGGTGGAGAACTGGGCTTGCACCTGCTCGCACCGCTTGTGGGTGGCGCTGCCGAACCGGTACATAAAGAACGGGGGCAGAGGGCGGGGGATGAGCGCGATGAGGGTGAGCTTCCAGCTGAGGAGCACCATCAGGCTGAGTGCGGCGGCCAGGGTGACCGCGGTGTTGACGGAGTACATGATTCCCGGCCCCAGCACCATCCGCACGGCGTTGAGGTCGTTGGTGGCCCGGGCCATGAGGTCCCCGGTGGGGACGCGGTTGTAGTAGGAGAAGGAGAGGGTGGTCAGCTTCGCGAAAAAGTCGTTGCGGAGCTCGTACTCCATCTCCCGCGAGGCTCCGATGACCAGCCGCCGCATGTAGTAGCGGGCCACGCCTCCCGCCAGGGCCATTCCCACCAGCGCGGCGGCGAAGAGGAGGAGCGCCGAGCGGTGGATGTCCCGGCCGAGCCCGTCGATGGCGATCTTGAACACCCAGGGAGAGGCGAGCTGGAAGGCATCGGAGACGACGAGCGCCACCATCCCCAGGTACAGGGGCCGCCTGTGCCGCTTGAGATAGGGGAGAAGCGTCGCCAGGGCCTTCACGGGCGCGAACCCCCCGCGGTGGGGGCGTAGCGGCTCTTGATCCCCCCCCAGGTGGACCGCTCCGCGGCGGTGGAGCAGAAGGTGAGCGCGGCGTGCTGGGCGTCGGTGATGGTCTCCACCGTCTGGCCCTGGATGGCCGCGAGCACCGCCTGGCACTGGGTCGACCCCCAGAAGTTGGCCTCGGCAAGGATCGGCTCCGGCTGGAGGAGGCGCAGGCAGGTGCGGGTGTTGGATATGTCGTTGGCCAGGGCGAGCGATCCGCCGACGAGGAGGTCGGAGTAGTCTGGGCAGCCCCCGTCTCCGATCTCGAGTCCGGTGTCCCAGAGCTGGATCGCGCAGCGGCTCAGCCTGCCGGAGACCGACCGGAGCCGCAGGGCGGTGCCCGTCTGACTCACGCCGGCGATCGTGCACCCGTCCAGGTTCAGACGGGCCCCTCGGGCGCTGATCGTGGTCTTGGCGCCCTCGAAGATGGATCCCTCCGCCGAGAAGAGCACCGGCCCCGGCAGATCGACCTGCACCTCTCCCCCGGTGAAGCGCGAATCGATCACCTGCACCTCCGGGCAGTCCCCGCGGGAACACCGGTCGGCCGGAACGCGGGCTCCGCCCGGCGCGCAGGCCAGGCTGTCGCTGGCGGTCACCCCCAGGGAGACACCCGAGACCTCGACACGCTCCAGCCGCAGCGACCCGATCCCGGGCGCCAGGGTGACGGCCTGGAAGAGCCCGTCGAAGACGCAGTCGCGCAGGAGTACCTCTTCCGCGCCGGAAGCGACCTCCACGCCGCGAAGCTTCCCGGTGAAGCGGCAACCCTCAAAGGTGGCAGAGGAGCCGGCCGTGGCCAGGGTGCCCGTCCAGCCGCTGAGAGCGCCGTCGAAGAAAATGTCCTCCAGGGTGGCCAGCGACGCGTCTAGGGATCCGAGCCGCACGGAACCCGGCCCGCCGAGCGGGCGCAGCGTGATCGCCTTGTGGACGGTGATGGTGCGAGCGTACTCGCCGGGTTCGATCCAGACGGTGTCCCCGGGAGAGGCGGCGTCGACGGCATCCTGCAGAGCGAACACCGCGGCCGCGGCGCGGTCCATCGAACCGGCGGGCGGCGGAAGGGCGATGATGAGCGCGCCGGCGACGGCTCCAAGAACGGCCGGCCAGCGTGGCGGGCAAGAGATGTGCATGGGAACGGTTCAGTCTAGCAAGCGGCCCCGTCGTGGTAAATCGCAGTGCGGGAACCGCCGGTCGAAGAGCGGCCCGATGGTTGGCCCATTGCACTCCCGCTGCTAGACTGGCGCCGGTCTTGCGGTGAAGCGCGTCAACCGGCGGGGGTGAGGAAGAACATGGCGACGACCATCCTGGCTCTGCGCAGCGATGGGGTCCTTGTGCCCGATGTCCCGCTGGGGGAGCTCGGCCCCTACCGCCAGGACCCCTCGGCCCGGATCTGGGTGGACCTGTTCGAGCCCGAGATGGCGGATTACGAAGCGCTGCAGGAGGTGTTCCACTTCCATCCCCTCGCCATCGAGGACTGCCACAGCAACATCCAGCGCCCCAAGATCGACGACTACGGCAGCTATGTCTTCATGACCTTCCACGGCCTCAACCTGGCCGAGGGGAAGGATCCTCTGGAGATGGTGGAGCTGGATCTGTTCCTCGGGGCCAACTTCCTGGTGACGGTCCGCTACGACCGGCTCTTCTCCATCCGCGAGGTCCAGGACCGGGTGGCCAGGAACACGGAGATCCTGCGGCGCGGGCCGGATGTCGTCCTCCACGCGGTGATCGACCGCATGGTCGACTACTACTTCGACCTCCTGCAGCGGCTCGACGAGCAGATGGACGGTGTGGAGGACCGGTTGTTGGACGGCGCCCCCCGCAGCGTGCTGCGGGAGATCCTCGACCT
>CAZWKH010000101.1:0-8623 GCA_964633885.1 uncultured bacterium
CCGTCACCCAGGGCAAGGCCGAGTTCACGATGGAGTTCGCGCGCTACGCGCCCGCGCCCGCGGGCGTGGCCGAGGACCTGGTGAAGAAGCACCAGGAAAAGCGCGCCGCACAGCGGAAGTAATCGAGGAGGCGAAGCCATGTACACCAAGGATGTGAACGAGCGCAGCCCCCTGCGGGTGTTCGAGAAGTCGATCCACGGGGGCCTGGGCCGCGGGAACCTGGGCGCGATCATGTCCCGGGCCGGCGTGGGCAAGACCGCGTTCCTCATCGGGATCGGCCTGGACGACCTGATGCGCGAGCGGCGGGTGCTCCACTTCTCGGCCGGCGATTCCGTGGACCATGTGATGGCCTTCTACGACGAGGTGTTCGCCGAGCTGAGCAAGTCGGCCCAGCTCCAGGACCGCGCGGCCACCCACCTCATGGTGGAGCGCTGCCGCATCATCCATACCTACCGCGGCGTGGAGCTGAGCGTCTCCCGTGTGCTCCGCGACACCGATTTCTACCGCCAGCACGCGAGCTTCGAGCCCGATGTGGTCGTGATCGACGGGTTCGACTTCGCGGGAGCCTCGGAAACGGACCTCGCGGCGCTCAAGGACTTCGCCCGCACGCTCGACATCGAGCTGTGGCTCTCCGCGCTCACCCACCGGCACGAGCCGGTGACGGATCCCCGCGGCATTCCCAACCCGGTGGCGCGCTTCGACGCCTGGATCAGCGTCATGGTGTCCCTGGAGGCTGAAGAGGGGGCGGTGACGGTGCGGATCCTCAAGGACCACGAGAGCGCGGATGTCCAGGACCTGCATATGAAGCTGGACCCGAAGACGCTCCTCCTTCTGGAGGGATCGGAGTAAGGGCTACTCGGCCGCGCCCGCCCGCACCGAGTCGACCATTGCGATGACTTCCCGGACGATCAGGTCCGGCGCCTCCCGGTGGACCCGATGGCCGGACCGTGCGAGCAGGAACCGGCCCCGCGTGGACAGCTCCGCGAGGCGTGCGTTCTCGGCGATCCAGAGCTCCTGAAACCGGAACGCGACGGCACCGAAGTCCGGGTTCGCGTTGCCGGCCGCGATCACCGTGACCGGGAGATCCCCCAGGGTCTCGATCCCCCCCGCCTGCTCAGCCCCCGTGGAGAACATCATGGCGTGCTCCGAGGCCAGCGCGCGCAGGCGGGGCGCCCCCGCCCGTACGCCGGGATCGGAGGAGGCCTCCGCGGCGGCCGCCTCGCGATCCAGACGCGCGCTCAGGCTGTCGGCCTCGGCGCGCAGCTCGGGAAACTCCCTCCCGGCGAGGAACGCGAGCGGAGGAGGGCTCACCAGCAAGAGCCCCACCGCCAGCTCCGGATAACGGGCGCCCAGGAGCAACAGGTTGAGAGCGCCCAGGGAATGCCCGACGAAGACACAGGGAGGCTCGATCCCGGCGCTGCGCAGCGCCTCGACGAGCTCCCCGGCGGCCCGCTCCGGGGTCCGCGGAAGGGGCCCCGGCTCGCTCCGCCCCAGCCCGGCGCGCTCGTAGCTGACGACCCGGGTGTGGGCGGCGATACGATCGATGACGGCCTGCCAGCCGGCCGGGCTGTCCCCGAAACCGACATCCAGGACCACGGCCGGACTGCCCTCCCCCACCGTCATGAGGTGCAGGCGGTGGTCCCCGGCGCTCACCAGAGTGTCCATGAGAGCAGGAGCTTGTCCCTCATCTGCCGCGGCCTGTGCGACACAGGCGAGAAGGAGCAGGGCGGCCGAGGCCGCCGCGATTGCGCGGTGCCTCCACCCGGCGCCGTTCACAGGATCACGCATCGGTCACCCCCGGAACTCCCAGAAGGAGCGTTCCGTTCTCCAGACGCTGCGGCCGGCGAAACGACTCCTGGAGGAACCCATGGGCCCGCTCGACGGCCTGCGCGAGGGCATCCCCCGCCGCAAGCCTGGCGGCAATCGCCGCGGACAGAACGCAGCCCGCCCCGTGGGGACGCACGCCCTCAGCTCGCCCGCTCCGCCAGCGGCGCAGCTCGCCCTGGTGCCACAGAAAATCCACGGGATCGCCGGGGAGGTGCCCGCCCTTGAGCAGCACGGAGACGCCGAATTTCCTGGCGAGCGACTCCGCCGCGGCGGCGGCCGCGGTCTCGTCCGTTATGGCCTCGCCCAGCAGAAGGGCCGCCTCGTCCAGGTTCGGCGTGATCAGCGCGGCCAGGGGGATGAGCATCTCTTCATAGGCGGATTCGGCCGCGGGCTCCAGGAGACGCGCCCCGCTCGCCGCGGCCATCACCGGATCCACGACCAGGGCCCGCAGCCCGCGGCGCTCCACGGCTTGCGCGACGACCTCGATGATCGCCCGCGAGAAGAGCATCCCTGTCTTCGCCGCCCGCACCGGGAAGCCGTCGCAGACGGCGTCGATCTGCGCGACCACATCGGCGGGCGGCACCGGCGCGACCGCGGTGACCCCCTCCAGGTTCTGCGCGGTCACGCAGGTGATTGCGCTGGTCCCGAAGGCTCCGAGCGCGATCATGGTGCGCAGATCCGCCTGGATGCCGGCGCCTCCGCTTGAGTCGGATCCGGCTATGGTGAGAGCTACGGGACGGGTCACGGCCGCGGGGGCGGGGGCTACTTGTAGCGGTAGGTGATGCGGCCGCGGGTGAGGTCGTAGGGCGAGAGCTCGACCGTTACCTTGTCCCCGTTCAGGATGCGGATGAAGTGCTTGCGCATCTTGCCCGAGATGTGGGCAAGGATCTCGTGGCCGTTCTCCATCCTCACCTTGAAGCGGGCGTTGGGGAGGCTGTCCACGACGACGCCTTCCACGACCACCGCGTCGGGCTTGCCGAGGGGGGCGACGGGGGCCGCCGTGGCGGCGGCAGTGGACTTCTTGCGTTTTCTCTGGGGACCCCGCCGAGGGCCCGCCTTCTTCTTCGCGATGGTGCCTTCCTCCTCCGGTCGGCCGGTCGGGACCGGCGCCGCGTATGGCGAGAAACTGCAAAGGCCCGCGGATTCTAGCGCAGAAGGGATGGCGAGGCAATCGGCCTCGGCGCGGCCCTCCGCCGTGGCCCCGCCGCGGTGCCGGGTGATGGGAGCGCCATCTGCTAGGATCCCGCGGCATGAAGACCCCGGAGCCCCGGTGCGCCGCGTCCTCGAGCCCCCCGGCGGATACCCCCGGGCCCCCGCAGCTCCGCCGCGTCCTGGGCATGTGGGACGCCGTGGCCCTCATCGTCGGGGTGACCATCGGGTCGGGCATCTTTGCAACCCCGCCCCTGGTGGCCGGTCACCTGCCCAGCGTGGGACCGATGCTGGCGGTCTGGGTCCTCGGCGGGTTTCTCGCCCTGTGCGGCGCTCTCTGCTACGCGGAGCTCACCGCAATGTTTCCGCAGACGGGCGGGGCCTATGTCTTCCTGCGGGAGGGCTACGGCCGGCTCCCCGCCTTCACCTTCGGGTGGAGCTCGCTCTTCATCACCTACCCCGCCTCGATCGCGGCGGTGTCGGTGGTCTTCGTCGCCTACCTGGCGCGGGTCGTCCCCATCGACGAGCCCCTGCGTCCCGTCCTCGCCGCCGTCCTCTGCCTGGGCATCGCAGGGCTCAACATCCTGGGCGTGCGGGCCGGAGCCTGGACGCTCAAGGCCTTCACCTTTGCGAAGGTCCTCGCGCTGGGGGCGATCGTGCTGACCGCCCTCCTCGCGCGCAGGGGCGCCTCCGCCCATCTCGAGCCCATCTGGTCCGCCCCCCCCGAGGGCTGGACCGCCGCCGCGGTCGCCCTCTCGCTGGTCTCGGTGCTCTGGACCTACGAGGGCTGGGCGGACGGCCCCACCATCGCCGGCGAGGTACGCGACCGCCGCCGCGACGTGGTCCGCGCGCTGTTCGTCAGCACCCTGGGCGTCACCCTCGTCTACCTCGTCACCAACCTCGCCTATGTCTATGTGCTGGGCATCGACGGCATGCGGGAAAGCGACTCCGTGGCCGTCGACATGGCGACGGCCGTGTTCGGCCCGGCGGGGTCGCTCTTCGTGACCCTGCTGGTGCTCGCGTCCACCCTGGGGAGCATCCTGGGGATGATCATCGCCGGCTCCAGGGTCATCTACGCCATGGGCAGGGACCGGCTCTTCTTCGGGATCGCGGGCACCGTGCACCCGCGTTTCCTGACCCCGGCCATCGCCCTGGCGGGACTGGGGATCGTCGCCGCAACCTACGCGCTCCTCGGCACCTTCGAGTCCATCATCCGCACCTTCGTCTTCGTGGCCCAGCTCTGGTTCGTCTTCATCATCGCCTCGGTGGTGTGGCACCGCATCCGCCGGCCCGAGGCCCCGCGCCCCTTCCGGGTCCCCCTCTATCCCCTTCCGGTCGCGCTGTACCTGCTGGTCGCCGGGGGCCTCCTCTACCAGCTGGCCCGGGACGACCCGCGCGGGTCGGCCACCGGGGTGGGCATCCTAGTCCTGTCGGTCCCGGCCTACGCGGCCTGGGTGCGCTTCGAGCGGCCCCGGCCGGATCGCTGACGGACCCCGCGGTTTTCCCTTGCCCTCCCGCGCGCCCTCCTGTTTCATTCCCCGCGCTCGCGTCGCACCGACACGCACCCTATCCACCGCGCCTCCCGCCGCAGGGAAGTGCCGCCAACGCAAGGACCGATGAGCACAACACGATCCGGCCGCCGATCCCCTTCGCCCGCCAGGCCGCGAGGCCATGTCCGCTTGACCGCAGCCACCGCCGACCGGCATGTCCTCTATGAGGCCGCCGTGCAGTGCGTGGACGCCGATCTGAACTTCTTCACCCGGGTCTTCAAGCGCCACCGCGGGCGCCCCTTGCGCAGGCTCCGCGAGGACTTCTGCGGCACCGCCCACCTGGCCTGCGAGTTCGTTAAGCGCCACCGCGACAACCTCGCCTGGGGAGTGGACCTCCACGAGCCCACGCTCAACTGGGGCATCCGCCATCACGTGCTGCCGCTGGGAAAGGCCGCCGAGCGCATCACCCTCATCCGCGACGATGTCCGCACCGCCCGCACTCCGAACATGGACGCGGTGGCCGCTCTCAACTTCTCCTACCAGGTGTTCAAGACCCGGGACGAGCTGCGGGGCTACTTCCGCGCCGCGCGCGCCGCCCTGGCTCCGGACGGGATCTTCTTTCTGGACGCGTTCGGCGGCACCGAGGCCGTGGACGAGCTCCTCGAGACGCGCAAGATCGATCCGTTCCCCGGCCCCGATGGGCGCATCCACGAGGGATTCACCTATGTCTGGGACCAAAACAGGTTCAATGTGGTGCGCCACGACATTCTCTGCCACATCCACTTCCGCTTCCGGGACGGCAGCGAGATGAAGCGCGCCTTCACCTACGACTGGCGGCTCTGGTCGCTTCCCGAGCTGCAGGAAATCATGCTGGAGGCGGGGTTCCGCGCCGCCGAGGTGTACCTGGAGGGATGGGACGAGGATGCCGACGACGCGGACGGCGTCTTCCGCCGGCGCGACTGGTACGACAACATCGAGGGATGGGTCGGGTATGTGGTCGGGCTGCGCTAGCCGCGGCGCCGCGGACGGGACGCGGCGCTGAGAGAAGCGCTAGCGGGCACCAGGAAGCCAGACCCGGAAGGTGGTTCCCCGCCCGGGTTCGCTGGTGAAGGCCACCGATCCCTCCATCCGCTCGGCGATGCGCTTGACCAGGGTGAGCCCCAACCCTGTGCCCACCGAAGATAGATCCTTGGCGTTGGGCGCGCGGTAGAAGGCCTGGAAGATGTACCGCTGCGCATCGAGCGGGATGCCGATCCCGGTGTCCTCGACCTTGAGCTCGAAGCCGCGCAGCTCGGGGCCCAGCACCACGGAGATGCTCCCCCCCGCCGGGGTGTACTTGACGGCGTTCTGCAGCAGGTTGGCGGCGAGCAGCCCCAACTCCTCGGCGTTGCCCTTCACCTCGCAGGGCTCCCCGTCCACCCGGACCTCCAGGCGCAGATGCGCCTCCGCCGCCGATTCCCGCACCTTCTCGACCTCAGCCCGCAGGATCCCGGCGAGGTCGACGCGCCTGGGCGCGGCCCGCGCGGAGTCGATGTCCCGGGTAGTCAGGTAGAGAAGCTCCCGCACCAGATCGAGCTGGCGTTCGTTCTTCTGGCGGGCTCGCGTGAGGAGTTCCCGCTGCTGGCCGGTGACTTCCCCCGCGTACCCCTCCAGGATCAGGTCGAGCATGTTCTGCACCGCGGCCAGCGGGGAGCGCAGGGCGTGGGTGCCGCCGATGACGAAGTCCCGGGTGACGCGGTCGCGGTTCTCGAGCTCCTGGTAGGCGCGGGCGTTGGTGAGCGCGATCGCAGCGAGACCGGCCAGGCCGGCCAGGAATTCGTGGGCGGTGGGGCCGAAGGTGCGCGGCTTCGTGTCGTAGGCGCGCAGCACGCCCAGGAAGCGCCCTTCCGCCGAAAGCGGCGCGCAGAGGACGCTCGTGATCCCCTCATCCTCGGCGGCGTCCTGGTACTGGAAGAGCGGGTCCTCGCGCAGGTCCACGATGGCCACCATCTCCCCCGCCTGCACCCGCTGGTCGATGAGGCTGTCGGCCAACCGCACCGAGCCCTTGCGCAGGTACGCCTCGCTCAGCCCCGCGCTCGCTACCAGATCCAGATCTCCGGACTCCTCGTCGTAGACCCTCAGCGCCGCGGCGGGAGCCTCGCAGACCTTCGTCGCCGCCTCCACCGTCATGCGGAAGATCGCGTCCACCTGCCGGGCCTGAGTGATGGACAGGGACATCCGGTTCAGGCTGCGCGCCCGGTCCCGCCAGCGCTCCAGGCTCTTGGTGGCTTCGACCAGGATCTTGCGCTCCACCATCAGGCGGTCGCCCAGATCCTGGATCGAGAGCGCCGTCAGCGCGTAGCAGACGAGGAGAGCACCCACATAGGCCAGGGTGCGGGGAAGCCCGGGCGAGGCGGCGAGGTCGCCCCACAGCTCGCTTCTGGGCATCGCGACCCCTGCGGACTCGGCGAGGATGATCCCGAACAGGAGCACCGTGGCCACGATGCCGGAGACGAGACAGTCCCTGGGCGGCAGGTAGATGGCCGCGATGGAGACATGGAACACGAAGACGAAGGTCAGCGGGTTGACCGCCCCCCCGGTGAGCATGATGAGCACGACCAGGGCCAGCCAGTCGAATGTGATCTGCCAGAAGGCGAGGCGGCGGTGGCGGCCGAAGAGAGCCGGTTCCTCCGGCCCCCGCCGGCGCACGGCGAACTCGAAGACGAGGTTGTAGGCCAGTACGGCCAGGCCCAGGAGGAAGATGCCGTCGGGGCGCTCCAGCCCGCGGATTCCGCCGGGGCCGGCCACCCCGACCAGGAGGAGCGCGCCTCCGACCAGCCAGCGGACCCTCACCAGGGTCATGGTCCAATCGGTCAGGAGCCGTCCCAGGTGGCGGTCGGCCTCGTGACGCGCCCTTCTCCGGGCCACGATTCCTGCCTAGGAGCGTCCGGCCGCGATCAGCCGCTCGATCTCCGCCATGAGGACGGAGGGAGGAACGGGCTTCTCCAGGAACGCGTCCACGGGGAGGAAAGCTTCGTCCTTCTCCGGCGAGAACTGCATGCCGCGCAACTGGCCGATCGCCGTCATCATGATGATGGGCACCTCGTGGAAGGCGTACAGCGACCGGCCGGGCGTGCGCAGGTCGTAGGCGATCTGGAACCCCTCCGTCTCCGTATCGAGAATGACATCCAGGATGATGAGTACGGGCCGCTGCCGCTCGATCTCCGTTCCGGTCTCCGCCCGGTTCTTGGCCCGGCTGGTGGTGAAGCCGCGGGCCTCCAGCACGATCCGCACGGCTTCGAAGATGTCGAGATCGTCCTCGACGACCAGGATATGCCCCTTCTTATCGATCATGGTACTCCTCATCCTCCGCTTGGCCCGCCAGGGCCCGCAACACCGCCTGAGCCGCCGGCGCCACCGCTCCCGCCACGGCAGCGGAGAGACCGATCCCTGGTTGCATCGCGGCGGGCTCCACGGCCACGACCGTCACCTCGGCGTCGAATCCCAGCGCCCGCGAGAGGACGACCATGGTCAGCGGATCGTCCTCATGCGCACTCACCCGGCCCGGGGACCGGCGGTCGCGCACCGAGGCGGCGGCAAAGCTCCGTACGCTTCCCGGCGGCAGCCCCATCTTCGCGCAGTCCACGATCACGACGCGATCGTGGGAGGCCAGCACGTCGAGAAGCCGGTGCCCCTGGACCCCGGCCTCGATCAGGTCCACCCCTTCCAGCCCCCCGCGCTCCCGCAGGAAATTCACCACCGCACATCCCACCCCGTCGTCGCCGTGAAGCGTACTGCCCAGGCCGACCACGACTGCGCGCATGTGCCTAGTCCTCGCCGTGCGTGAACTCCACATCCAGGAAATGGGCCGAGCAGGAGATGCAGGGGTCATAGGCACGCACCAGCATCTCCAGGTCCAGGGCGATCTCCTCCCGCGACCGGTCCAGGATCTGCGGGACTCGGGCCCGCAGGTCCCGATCGATGTTGGCCAGGTTCTGGCCCGTCGGAATGACGCAATTGGCCTTCACGCAGAGGCCGTTCGCGTCCAGCTCGTACTCATGGTACAGGATTCCGCGCGGAACCTCGACCGCGCCCACCCCGCGCCCGGCGCGCAGAGAAATCCCGCGGTCTTCCGTCCGCAGCCCCGCGGCCAGGAGCCGCTCCAGGATGGCCAGGCC
>CAZWKH010000102.1:0-8557 GCA_964633885.1 uncultured bacterium
TTCCTACAATCTCGGCATCCATCCGCGACCGCCGCGACCCGAGGACCCGCCATGCACAAACCCAGAGTGTTCGTGACCCGCGTGATCCCCTCGGTGGGCCTGGACCGCATCCGCGCCGCCTGCCACGCGGAGATCTGGCCCGAGCCGCTTCCCCCGTCGCACGAGATTCTGCGAGAAAAGGCGGAGGACTGCGAGGGGCTTCTCACCATGCTCACCGATCGCGTGGACTGGCGCCTCCTGGACGCCTGCCCCCGGCTGCGGGTGGTGAGCAACTACGCAGTGGGCTACAACAACATCGATGTGCACTCGGCGACAGAGCGCGGCATCGCGGTGGGCAACACCCCGGAGGTGCTCACCGACGCCACCGCCGACATGGCCTTCTGCCTCATGATCGCCGCGGCGCGCCGCCTGGTGGAGGCCAACCGCGATCTCCACTCCGGGCGTTGGCGGACCTGGGAACCGATGGGCCATGTCGGCCGCGACCTGGTCGGCCGCACCCTGGGCATCGTGGGCATGGGGCGCATCGGCTCCGCCCTGGCCCGCCGCTGCCGGGGGGGCTGGGGCATGCGCGTGCTCTACGCCGATGTAAAGCGGCGCGAGCGGGCGGAGCTCGAACTGGGCGCCGAGTGGGTGGACTTCGACACCATGCTCCGGGAGAGCGACTTCGTGAGCGTTCACACCACCCTCAACAACGGCACCCGGGGCATGTTCGACATGCGCGCGTTCCGGAAGATGAAGCGCACGGCGGTGTTCGTGAACACGGCCCGCGGGCCCATCCATGTGCACGAGGACCTCACCCGCGCCCTGCGCGACGGCGTGATCTTCGCGGCGGGGCTGGATGTGACCGACCCCGAGCCTCTCCCGGCGGGGGATCCCCTGCTCGCCCTGCCGAATGTCGTGGTGGCGCCGCACATCGCCAGCGCCACCGTGACCAGCCGCGACGCCATGGCGGAGATCGCCGCGGAGAACCTCATCGCCGGGCTGGCGGGGAAGCCCTTGCGCGCCTGGGTGAATCCCGAGGTGGAGGGGCCGCGGCGCCGCTGAGGCCCTCGCGTCCTGCGCGCGGGGCCCTCGGCGCGCCGGGACGCGCCGACTGACCGGGCGGCGCAGAAGGCGTATCATGGCGGGGTTTCCGAGGATGGGAACCGCCCCATGATCGACCGCCTCGAAATCCTGGCCAGCCGCCTGCGGCGCCTCGTGAGCCGGACCCGCTGGAGTTCGCGGCTCCTCGGGCATCCCGCGCCTCCGGCCCACGCGGACGCTCCCGGCCTCGTGCTCATCCAGATCGACGGTCTGGGCGAGGCGGTCCTGCGCCGGGCCCTGCGCGAGGGCGACATGCCCTTCCTCGAGCACCTCCTCGCGGGAGAGAGGCACGAGATCCGCTCGGTCTACACCGGGCTGCCCAGCAACACCCCGGGCTTCCACGCCGAGTTCTTCTACGGCGTTCCCTCGGCGATCCCCTCCTTCCGCTACCGCGATCCGGAGACCGGACGCGTCGTGCTGCTCAACGAGAAGGAGACGGTGGACGCGCTCGAACAACAGCTCGCGAAGCTGGGGACGGGACTTCTGGAAGGCGGTTCGGCCTGGGCCGGGGTCTATCGCGGCGGCGCCGGTGAATCGCATTTCTGCGTGGCCACGCCGAGGGTCCGGCGGCTCCCCGGACTCCTGCGCCGCCTCCGTCTGGCGGGGATCCTCGCCGCGCATGTCTGGAGTCTCCTGCGCGTGGTCGGCGCTCTCGCTCTCTTCACCGGCGCCGCCCTGCGCAACTGGATGCGCGGAAGGATCGATCGCCGGGAGCTGGCCGAGGAGATCCGCATCATTCCCTTCCGCGTGCTGGTCGGCGCGGCCCTGCGCGAGATCGTGGCCACGGGCGCCTCGATCGACGCGGAACGGGGCCTCCCCGTCATCCACCTCAACTTCCCGGGCTACGACGACAACGCGCACCGCCGCGGCCCCGACTCCCGGGTGGCCCGCTGGTCCCTGCGGGGCATCGACCGCTCCATCCGCCGGGTCTGGCTGGCCGCGCACCGTTCCACCGCCCGCGACTACCAGGTCTGGATCTACTCCGACCACGGACAGCAGGAGGTGGTCTCCTTCGAGCAGCGTACCGGAGAGGAGCTGCCGGAGACCGTGGAGCGGGTCTACTCCTGGGTGCGCGACATCGTGGGCAAGGAAGGGACGCCGCCGCCGTCCTTCGCCTTCCTTCACGCCCGCGGCGAGGCGAGGGCGCAGACCCTGGCCAACGGCCTCCCCGACTGGATGACCGGGCGCGAGGCGCGACGCTCCGCGAGGGAGGAGGGGAGTCGACCCGCGCCGGGCGATGCCTCGCAAGGCAAGGGCCGCCTCGAGGTGGTCTACCAGGGGCCCCTCGCCTCGGTGCACCTGCCGCCCGGCCACGGCCGCGCGTTCGTCGCGTGGCTCGCCGAGGCGCTGGCGGCGGAGGGGAGCGTCCCCTGGGTGATCGTGCGCGAGAGCGGCGCGTCGGCGCTGGCCTTCCACTCGGACGGGCGGCTCCATCGCATCCCCGACGAGGCCGAGGCGCTGCTCGGGGCGGGGCATCCCTACCACGAGCTGGCGGCGGCGGACCTCGTGGCCCTCGCGAACCATCCCGGCGGCGGGGATCTCCTCCTGCTGGGGTGGGACCCGCGCGGGCCCCTCTCCTTCGAAGAGGAGCGCGGAACCCATGGCGGGCCTGGCCCCGCCGAGACCTCGGCGTTCGTGATCCTCCCCCCCGAGTCGGCCATGGCCTGCCGCAAGCAGACCGGGGTGCGCCCACTCGACCTGAGGCGGCTCGCCTTTGCGATGCTCGACCGCGCCCAGGAATGCCCCACCGGAGAGGGCCCGCGGCTGGAGGTGCTGGGCGCGCGCTCTCTCTCCTCAGGAAAGGCCGTCACCGAAGTGCGCCTGCGCCTCATGACCTACAATGTGCATGGATGCCGCGGCATGGACGGCAAGTTCGCGCCGCACCGCATCGCCAGGGTGATCGCACGGGAGCGGCCGGATGTGGTCTGTTTGCAGGAGCTGGACCAGGAGCGCAGCCGCTCGGGGGGAATCGACCAGGTGGCGGTGATCGCGCGCCAGCTGCGCGCCGACTACCGCTTCCACGCCGCGGCGGAGGTGGACGACGGCCGCTTCGGCAACGCGGTGCTCTCGGCGTTTCCCATCCGTCTGGTGGCGGCCGGTCCGCTGCCCGCGGCGGAGCGGGCCAAGGATGTGCTGAACCTCGAGGACCGGGGAGCGCTGTGGGTCGAGCTCACCGTCGAGGGCGCGGCGGTGCAGATCCTCAACACCCATTTGAGCATCCTCGAGCATGAGAGGCGCCTGCAGACGGAGGATCTCCTCGGCGAGCGCTGGCTCGGCCACCCGGATTGCCGGGACCCGGTGATCCTGGCCGGCGACTTCAACTCCTCCCCCGACTCCTGGTCCGTTCGCCGCATCGAGGGGCGCCTGCGCAACGCGGTGCCGCCCGACCGCGACGACCGGGAGCTGCGCACCTGGAGCGGCCGCATGCCGCTCCGGCGGATCGACCATGTCTTTCTTCGTGGCGCCATAGAGGTGGATGGGCTGGGCGTGCCGAGGAACCGCCTCTCGCGGGTCGCCTCGGACCACCTGCCGCTGGTCGTGGATCTGGTCTGCCGGGTTCCTGCTCTCGATCCGGCGGCTCTCCCCAACTCCCCGGCGGATTGACTTCCCCGAGGGCCCGCTCAAGAATGGCGGCGGCGAAGGCCGCCATCGCGGTCCCGGCCGCTCTTACCGGAAGGAGGCTCCCGTGCTCAAAGAATTCAAAGAGTTCGCCATGCGCGGCAATGTCGTGGACATGGCGGTGGGCATCATCATCGGCGTCGCGTTCGGAGGCATCATCGGTTCTCTGGTCAACGATGTCCTCATGCCGCCCATCGGGCTCGCCCTGGGGAAAGTGGACTTCGGCAACCTGTTCCTGGTGCTGAAGGAAGGCGCGGCCGCTCCGGGTCCCTATGCCAGCGTCGCCGCCGCCAAGGAGGCCGGAGCCACCACCCTGAACTATGGCGTCTTCGTGAACGCCATCATCAACTTCCTGATCGTGGCCTTCGCGGTGTTCCTGCTCGTCAAGCAGGTGAACCGGTTCAAGAAGACGGAGGCCCCGGCGGCGCCCACCACCAAGCCTTGCCCCTTCTGCGCCACCGACATCCCGATCCCGGCCACGCGCTGCCCCCACTGCACCTCGGAGATCAAGGCCTAGCGGCCTCCGGCTTGCGCGGGAGCGGTTCTCCGCAGGGAGGGCCGCTCCCCCCCTTGTGTTAGCCTGTCCCCCATGAGCGACCCGCGCGGCAAGACCAGCACCCCGGAGAGCCGGCGGCGCCGGGCCGAGGCCCTGGGCGTTCCCGCCGCCCGCCGCCACATCTTCCTCTGCTGCGACCAGACCAAACCCAAGTGCTGCGCGCGCGAGCGCGCCGACCTGGCATGGGAGTACCTGAAGCACCGGCTCAAGGAGCTCGGCCTCTCGGAATGCGGCGGAGTGCACCGCACGAAGGCCGACTGCCTGCGCATCTGCGAGGGAGGCCCCATCACCGTGGTCTACCCCGAGGGCGCCTGGTACGCGGAATGCGACCCGCCGGTCCTGGAGCGCATCATCCAGGAACACCTCATCGGCGGGCGCGTGGTGGAGGACCACCTCATCGCCCTCCACCCCCTCACGCCGGAGCCTCCTGCGTGATCCGCGGCGTCGTTCTCATCTTCTGGGATCCGGATCGGCCCGGGAGGAAGCTCCACGCCATAGACACCGACCAGATCACCCCCGCCCGGTACTGCGTGTCCGAGAGTCTCGACACGCTCGACCGCCATTGGAAGGAAGGCGCGTTCCGCCATCTCATGCCCGACTTCCGCGCCAGGGTGCATCGCGGCGAGACCTTTCTCGTGGCGGGCGACCGCTTCGCCATCGGCTCCTCGCGGGAGATGAGCCCGGCGGGATTGAAGGCCGTCGCCGAGGAGGCCGGCCTGGAGATGGTCATCCTCTGCGGGGAGAAACCGGGAGACATCTTCCGGCGCAATGCCCTGAATCTGGGGCTGCATGTCGTGCAATGCCCGGCCGCGGTGGAGGATGCCCGCGACGGCGACCGCATGAGCTTCGAACCGGACACGCGCGTTCTCACCAACGAGTCACAGGGCAAGACCTACGCCCCGCTGCCGCTCACCGCGAAAGAAGACGCGATTCGCCGCTCCGGCGGCATCATCGCCTTGGGCCGCCGGGAGCTGCGCGACGCGGCCGGGCGCGAGCCCGAGATCCTCTGGCCCGAGCCGGCGATCGCGCGCCGCCTCACCACCACCGAGCAGATCCTCTGGGCGCACCGCGTCGACAAGGAAGCGGAGGTGGCGCCCGGCGCCACGCTGCGGGTCTACGCCGATCTCCTCCCCGCTTCCGACGGCACCGCCCCCTTCGCGATCCACACCTTCGACCGGATCACCGCCGGCGAAACCGTCCGTCCGCAGCGGGCGGCCATCGCCAGCGACCACTTCGTCTTCACCGGCGAGGCGGCGGACGAGGCCCAGAGCGGGATCGGACGCGCCTTCGCCGCGCGCCACGGCATCGGCAAGCCCTTCCTCGCAGATCCCGGCGACGGCATCTTCCACCTCTACTTTCCGGAGCAGGGGCTGGTGGTGCCCGGCGCGTTCCTTCCCGGCGCGGACTCGCACAGCCGCGCCTACGGCGCTTACGGCGCGGTGGGCATCGGGGTGGGCTCCACCACGCTCGGCTTCGGCTGGGCCACCGGCTACATCTACTTCACGCCGGCCCGGGCGCGGCGCGTCGTCTTCACCCGCGGCTTGCAGCCGTGGGTGAGCGGCAAGGACATCGCGCTGCGGCTGCTGGCCGGATGGGGCACGGCGCAGGCGCAAGGGATGTCGGTGGAGCTGGTCGACCGCGACCGGCAGCTGCCCATCCCCTTCCGCATCACGATCGCCAACATGATGGCGGAGGCGGAGGCGCAGAACGGGGTCTTCGCGCCGGACGCGATCACCTGCGACTGGTACCGCGCGCGGGGGATCACCGATCTCCCCTACCCCACCGTCGCGCCGGGCGAAGACGCGCGCTACGCGATCGACGAGACCCTGGATCTCTCGGGGGTGGTCCCCATGATCGCCCGTCCCTTCAGTCCCGCCAACGCGGTCCCCGCCGAGGAGCTGGCCCGCGAACGGCTCCCCTTCGACCGCGCGTACATCGGCTCCTGCACCAACGGGAGCTACGAGGACCTGCTGGCGGCCGCTCTCGTCATGCAGGCCGCACGCGAGGCGGGACTGCGGCAGGCCGCCCGCCCTCTGGTCGTGTTCCCGGGCACGGCGGGGGTAAGGCTTCGCATGGAATCCCCGGAGCCGCGGCTGGGGGGAGAGTCGGTGGGCGGGGTGCTCCGAGGCGCCGGCGCCGTCATCCGCCCCTCCTGGTGCGGCCCCTGCTTCGGCCAGGGCCCCGACGCGCTGAGCCCGGGAATGCGGGCGATCACGACCTTCAACCGCAACTGGCGCAACAGGATGGGGGTGGGCGGCGAGGGTTTCCTGGCCGGCCCCGCAGTGGTGGCGGCCTCCGCCCTCCTCGGCTACATGGCTCCTCCCTCGGAGCTGGGCCTGGTCTGGGATCCGATCCGCTACGCGCCGTGACTTGGGCGGGGCGGCCGGCTAGGCGGCCCCGCGACCACGGCCGGCCCGGGGACCCGAGCCCCGCAGTGGCGCAACACGAGGGCCCCGCGATCCGTTATGCTCTTGTGCCTCAACCCCCTCGGTCCTCCCTGAAGACCGTCCAGCGGAGGACTGACATGCCGTCCCTTCAGAAGCAACTCGTCTCGGGGCGCCCGCACGGCGCTGCATCTCCCATGCCCCTTCTCCTGCGATCGATCCCTGCTCTTGCGTCCCGCGCGGCCGCGGCGATCCCCGTCGCCGCTCTGGCGTTCGCGACCCTCGCCCTCGCGCCGCCCGGCGCCGGCGCCGTCGGCTTCGCCGCCTTCAATCCCGCGGGCGGGGGATCCTCCTACCCCGACACCGCCAACGGGCGCCTCATCGCCTCGCCGGTCATTCGCGCCTACGATCTCTCCCCCGGCGAGACCATCCGCATCGACGGCAAGCTGGACGACGCGGCATGGGCCAGGGCCGAGGGCGCGGTCGGGTTCACGGTGTGGGAACCGGATCGCGGCAAGGCTCCCTCGGAGGAGACCGTGTTCAAGGTCGCCCATGACCGGGACGCGATCTACTTCGCGGTGGCCTGTCCGGAGAAGGACGCAACGAGGATCAGCAAGAAGCTATCCCGGCGCGACCGCTTCAGCAGCTCGGACCTGGTAAGCGTCTACATCGACCCCTACCACGACCGCAGCACGGGGTACAACTTCCGCGTCAACCCCCTCGGCGTGCAGACCGACGCCTACATCTACAACGACGGCCAGCGCGACGACAACTGGGACGCGGTCTGGGAGGGCGAGGTCCTTCAGGACGGGGACGGCTGGTACGCCGAGATGCGTATCCCCTTCTCCGCGATCCGCTATCGCCCGGGATCGGCCACCTGGGGACTCCAGGTGTACCGCTACATGCACGGCCGCGGCGAGGACACGGCCTGGGTGACCTGGAACCGCGAGCTCTCGGGCTTCGTGAGCCGCTTCGGCACCCTGGCCGGCATGGAGGATGTGCCCGCCCCCCGCCGCCTCGAAGTACTCCCCTACCTGATGACCCACGCCGTGGATCCCAACGCGGCGCCGGGCGAGGACGGCCTGGACGGCGGCGCCAACTTTGGCGCCGACCTCAAGTACGGCGTGACTTCGGACCTCACCCTGAACGGCACCTTCCAGCCCGACTTCGGCCAGGTGGAGGCGGACCCCGCCGAGCTGAACCTCTCCCCCTTCGAGACCTTCTTCGACGAGAAGCGCCCGTTCTTCATCGAGGGAAGCCGCTTCTTCTCCCAACCGATCTTCACCACCTTCTACTCGCGCCGCATCGGCACCGGAGACGCCAACTCCCGCATCCGCTACGCGGCCAAGCTGACCGGAAAGACCAGGTCCGATCTCTCCCTGGGGCTCCTGGCCGCCTCCACCGATGTGACCGGTGAAGGGCAGGCCCACAACTTCCTCAAGAGCGGCGACCGGCACGCGGGCTACTTCGTCACCCGGGTGGGCAAGGAGTTCGCGCAGGGCCGCCACCGGTTCAACCTCACCCAGACCGCCTCCGTGAAGAGCGCGGATCCCGTGACCTACGGAGATCCGGCCTCCCGCGACGCCTACACCTCGGGCCTCGACTTCGAGCTCAAGACCCCGAACCGCGAGTACCAGGTGATGGGTTCCTTCGCCGGCACCGTCGTGGATCCCAGGGAGCTGCCGGACGACCCGCGCAGCGGCCTGTCCCGCTACGGCACGGGGGGGCATGTCGAGGCCTCGCGGGCGGGGGGCCGGCTCCGCGCATCCCTATGGGGCCATTGGGAGACGGAGGAGCTGGAACTGAACGACATGGGCTACCTGCAGGCGCCGGACGAGATCAACACCGGCTGCTGGGCCCAGCTGCGCTACCACCCCGAGGGGCAGAGCGAGCATTCTAACCAGGGGCACCTGGA
>CAZWKH010000103.1:0-8471 GCA_964633885.1 uncultured bacterium
CCGGCGCGCGCCGGCTGCTCCGTTCCCGCGGCCTCCATCGGGACCTGCTCCAGCCGGATCCCGCTCAGGCGCACCAGCTCCTCGATGCGGTCCAGCTTGTACGGCTTCTCGAAACAGACCCGCCGGATGCCGGTGTTGATGAGCGTCTTGAGGCAGTGGATGCAGGGGCTGTGGGTCACATAGATGTCGCTTCCCGCGATCATGACCCCATGGCGGGCGGCCTGGGCGATGGCGTTGATCTCCGCGTGGATGGTGCGGAAGCAGTTCTCCTCCACCTCGCCGTCGGGGGTGCGCGAGGTGGTGATCAGGCATCCCGCCTCCGTGCAGTGCGGGAGCCCCGCCGGGGAGCCGTTGTAGCCGGTGGCGAGGATCGCGCGGTCCCGCACCACCACCGCCCCCACCGCGGCGCGGTTGCAGGTCGAGCGCTGGGCCACGACGCGGCAGATCTGCATGAAGTACTGGTCCCAGTCGAGGCGGCGAGGCGCGACGGGCATGGAGCGGACCCTTTCGGTTCGGGAAAGGCGACAGGATAGCACGCCGCGCGTGGGGGCGGCCCCCCGAGGCGCCGCGAGGAGTCAGCCCCCGATCTGGTACTGCTTCATCTTCCGGTAGAGGGTGCGCAGACCGATCTCCAGGATCTGCGCCGTGCGGTGCTTGTCGTAGCCGGTCGCCTTGAGGGTCTCCTCGATGGCGCGCATCTCGATCTCCTGCATCGTCATCCCGATCCGCAGCCGCAGGTCGCGCGAGGTGGGAGCCTGGGTGCGCAGGTGATTGGGGAGATCGCCGACATCGAGCGGCATGCCGTCGCGCCCGAACACGACCATCCCCTCCACCAGGTTGCGCAGTTCGCGGACATTGCCCGGCCAGTCGTACTGCATGAGGAGCTCCATGGCCCCGCGGGTGATGCCCTTCACCCGGCGCTTGTTCTCGTCGTTGAACTGCTTGACGAACTCGTCGACGAGGATCGGGATGTCCGACTTGCGCTCGCGCAGCGGAGGGAGGTGGATGGAGGCGACATTGAGCCGGTAGTAGAGGTCCTCGCGGAAGGTTCCCTGGCGCACCATCGCGCCCAGGTCGCGGTTGGTCGCGCAGATGAGGCGGACATCCACATGGATGGGGCTGGCGCTCCCGACGCGCTCGAACTCCCGCTCCTGGATCACGCGCAGGAGCTTCACCTGCACGGTCGGGCTCACCTCGGAGATCTCGTCCAGGAAGAGGGTGCCCCCGTCGGCGATCTCGAACCGTCCCTTGCGCTCTGCGGTGGCGCCGGTGAAGGCGCCGCGCTCGTGGCCGAAGAGCTCGCTCTCCACGACCCCCTCGGCCAGGGCGCTGCAGGTGAGGGCCACGAAGGGCTCGTTGCGGCGCGGGCTCAGGTGGTGGATGGCCTTGGCCACCAGCTCCTTCCCGGTGCCCGTGTCGCCGGTGACGAGGATGGTGGTGCGTGCGCTGGCGAGCTGGCGGATGCGGTCGTAGACCTGGACCATCTGCGGCGACATGCCGGTGAGGTGCTGGATCCCGTAGCGCTGGTCGAGCCGGGCCTGCAGGTCGCTCACCTCCACGACCAGCCGCTGGTGGGAGAGGGCGCGCTCCACCACGGCTCCCAGCCGCTCCAGGTTGATGGGGCGGGTCTGCACATCGTAGGCGCCGCGGCGCATGGCCTCGGTGGCGGTGGCCAGCTCGGCGTCCGGCGCGATGAGGATCACCGCGGCCTCGGGATTGCGCACCCTGGCGATCTCGAGGAGGCGCAGCCCGTCGATGCGCTGCGCGCGGAGGTCGGTGACCAGGACATGCACCGTCTCCCCGTCCAGGATGTTGTAAGCCGCCTCGCCGTCGCGCACGGGCGTCACCTCGCAACCCAGGGTGCGCTCCAGGAAGGCCGCCATCTCCCGCCCCCGCGCGTCGTCCTTGTCCACCACCACCGCGCGGGGCCGCTCCATCGAGGTCATCGCGATCCTCTCCCCGGCCGGGACCGCCCGGCTAGACCAGCCATTCTTTACGCGCCGCGGCGCGGATGGCAAGGGCGAGGCTGCTCCAGGCCACCAGGACGGAGGCGGCGCCGAGACCGGCCAGGGCCCAGACCCGCGCCGTCCGGGCGGTCTCGGCGGAGAGGGCCCCGGCCACGGCCACCAGGGCGAAGGCGACCACGATGAAGAGGCCGTGCAGCAGGTGCGCGGCCGGCTGGAGCATGCGCCGGGGATCGTCCCAGTCGAGGCGCCCCCACCGCGTGGCCAGCAGGATCCCCACCGACGCCCCCATGACCACCACGGCCGGCCCGGCGAGGAAGGCGGTACCCCAGGCGCCGGCGTTCCAGTCGCGGCCCAGGCCCAGGATGAGGATCGGGACGCTGGCGGTCACCGCGGTGAAGAAGAGCGCGATGCCGAGCTTGGCCAGCACGAAGGCGCGGGGTGAGAGCGGCGACCCGGCCGTCCAGACGATCCCCTTCCCCTCGCTGGGGATCACCAGCATCCCCGCCTCCGAGGCGATGAGGAAGAGCATGAGCAGTGCGGGGCTCCCCCCCGCGGAGGGCTGATGGGCGAAGACGAACCAGATGACCATGAGCGTGCTGAGGGCGGAGGACAGGACCCGCAGCCCGAGCCGCCCCTCCCTCAGGAAGACCAGGGTGTCCTTGCGCAGCAGCGCGAAGAAGGGGCCGGAGGGCCCGCCCCACCAGCTGTGGGACCGCACGGCCGAGGACCCGGTCTCCGGGTACCTGCCCTCGGCCAGCCAGCGGTCCGCCAGGGCCAGAGGCAGGCCCAGGAGGAGCATGGTCTGCAGAGCGGCAAACAGCAGGGGGTGGAGAGGGACCGGCCCGCCCGCCGCCAGGGCGCTTGCGACGCTGCCCACCGCCGCGGGGGGGAAGAGCGCGACCAGGAGCGGCGGGAGGGGCGGAAGGCTCCGCCCCTCGACGATGCGCAGCATCAGGTCCGGGTCCATGTTCACCCGCCACAGGGCCAGCATGAGGAACCCCAGGCTCAGGCCCAGGATCGCGTCCAGCCAGCGAAAGGTCTCCCGGCTGGTGCGCGGCGCCAGGAGCCACACTGCCACCAGCGAGATCCCCAGCGGCATGAGCCGCACCAGCGCGAAGGCCGCCATGCCGCCCAGGACGGCCGCCGCCGAGGCCTCGTATCCCGCCAGCACGCAGAGGAGAACGACGAAGAGGAAGAGGGTCGGGACGGCGGCCATGACCAGCGTGCCCTCCACCACCTGGTAGAGGAGGAAGCGCCGCCCGGAGACCGGCGCGCGGCGCAGCCACTCGCCGCGGCCCGAGAAGAAGAGCAGGTTGGCGAAGCCTCCCACCTCTCCCACCAGCATGAGCAGGAACTCGCTGGCCAGAAGCCCGGTCACGATCCAGGCCAGGAGCAGCGGCCCTTGCGCCGCCTCCCGCGCGGCCCGGCCGATGCCCAGCCCCACCCCCCCGAAGAACGCGAACATCCACGGCAGCACGAAGAGGACCATCACCCAGTTCATGGTGCGATGGCGCGCGCGGCGGGAGAGGGATCCGTTCCAGAGGGCGATAAGGCGATAGCGCAGGAGCCGGTGGAACGGCATCATGGTGCGCCGGAGCCGCTCTCCCCTCCGGTCAGTTCCAGGAAGATGTCCTCCAGGCTGCGATCCCGCGCCTCGCCGCGCAGGGTATCGAGGGTGCCCAGGGCGCGGAGCCGGCCCCGGTCCAGAATCCCCACCCGATCGCAGATCCGCTCGGCGATCTCCAGGATGTGGGTGGTGAGGAAGACGGTGGTTCCGCCCCGGCAGAGCTCGCGCAGGTAGTCCTTCACCTGGCGCGCGCTGCGGGGGTCGAGACCTACGGTGGGCTCGTCGAGAAAGAGCACCGGCGGCCGGTGGATGAGCGCGGCCCCCAGGGCGACCCGCTGGCGCAGGCCATGGGAGAGGTTCTCGATGAGCTTGTCCGCCTGCTCGGCCAGGGCCATGAAGTCGAGCCACTCGTCCCCGCGGCGGCGCGCCTCGCGCACCGGAACGCCGTAGAGCTCGCCGCAGAAGGTGAGGAACTCGCGGCAGGTGAGCTTCTCGTAGAGCTGGGGCTCCTCGGCCACATAGCCCACCCTGGCCTTGACGCGGCCGGTCTCGCTGCGCACATCGAGGCCGTCCACGAGCACCGTGCCCTCGGTGGGGCGCAGGAGGCCCACCATCATCTTGACCGTGGTGGTCTTGCCGGCGCCGTTGGGGCCGAGGAAGCCGAAGAGCTCACCGCGCTCCACGCGCAGGTCCAGGTGATCCACGGCGCGGAAGGCGCCGTAGTCGCGGGTCAGGCCGCGGGTTTCGAGCATGGCCGGACGCGGTGCTGGGGATGCATTGTCATGGGATTCTAGCCGGGCGCGCGGCGCGTAGCCAGAAGGCTCAGGCGGCCTTGCGTTGTCCGTCGCTCTCCCGAACCGAAGGCGCAGGGAGCCGCGCCCAGGTACATCCCCAGGAGGCCAGGCGCTCGTCCGCGCTCAGCAGGATCACCTGCCGCCCGCCGCGGGCCAGCGCGGAGAAGGCGCGGTGGGCGGCGGCGAGCCGCTCGTCGTCCCAGGCGGCGCAGGGCTCGTCCAGCACCAGCGGGAGCGCGCGATCGCCGCTCACCCCCTCCGCCACCGCGATCCGGGTCGCCAGATGGAGGGCGTTGCGGGTCACGCCGCTCAACCGGGAAGCGTCCACCCAACGGCCGTCGGCCTGTCGGGCCTCCATCCGCCGGCGATTCCCGAAACGCACCTGCGGGAAGCGGCCGCCGGTGAGGGCGGAGAAATGGCCGCTGGCGCGCTCGGCGAGCCGGTCCAGGAACCCATCCTGGAACTCGCCCATGCAGTCACGCAGGGTCTCGGCGGCGATGCCGGCGGCCTCGGCCCGCAGGCCGAGCCGCCGCTCGCGCTCCTCGAGCCGCGCGAGGTCCTGTGCGAGCCAGCCCGGGGCGGGAACATCCGGCTCCAGGCGGGCCATGTCGCCCTGCACATTTGCCAGCGCCCCCATGGTCCACTCGAGGCGCTCGCGAGCCGCCGTCCCCCGCCCGCGGGCCTTCTCCATCTCCACCGCCAGCACCTGCGCGTTCGCGTCCAGGCCGGAAAGGTAGCGGGCCCGGGCCACCAGATCGCGGGTCTGGGTGTCGAGAAGCTGGAGATCGGCGAAGACCTGCTCGTAGGCGGCCACCACCTCGCGCAGCGGCCGATGGCTGTCGCGAGCGGTACGGGCCCGGTCCAGCGCTCCGACGGCTTCCAGGTAGCGGCGATATGCGGCCCGAAGCGTCGAGGGATCCCCCATGCGGTTGAGACGCCCGAGGCCCGCGCGGGCCTCCCGCTCTCGGCGCAGCAGCTCGTCGCGGTCCGCGCTCAGGCGGACCAGGTCCTGCTCGTGCCGCAGCCGGATGCGCTGCCCGTTGCGGTCCAGGTACCAGACCGCACCATAGCCGGCGGCGGCGAACACCGGGGCCAGGATGAAGCCCAGGGTCACGGCCTGCGCGCCCAGGAAGGCCAGCCAGGAGAGCACGCCGAGGGCGGCCGCGGCGATGAGGCCCGCCTGGCGGGTGTGGCTGGGCGGCAGGGACGCGATGGCGTCCTCCGTGCGGGCCAGATCCATCTCCACATCGCGCAGCCGCGCCGCGCTCTCCGACCAGGTCTGTACGCACTCGTCCAGGTCACCGGGCGCGTCCAGGAAATCCGAGAACTCCGCCTCGAGCCGCGCCTCCCCCGCCTCCACTGCCTCGACCTGCTTGCGGATGCGGTTCTGCTCGCCCCGAACCTGCTGCAGGCTCTCCTCGAGGCGCGCACGATCCCGCGTGAGCTCCTCGAAGCGGTTCAGGTTCTGCAGGGCTTCTTCCTGCTCCAAAGCCTCCTGCTCGATCTTTGCCCGTTCGGCGTCGAGCCGCACCCGCTCCTCTTCCAGGCCCCACAGCTCGGCCGCCTTCTCCTCCCACTGCGCGGCCTCGCGGCGGCGCTGCTCCAGCTCCGCGCGCACCTCGTCCAGGAGGCCGGGACGCCCGCTCCCCGTGCCGTCGACGAGGGAGCGTTGCTCCGCCTCGAGCGCGGCAAGGGCCTCGCGGGCCTTGGCCTGCTCGTCGCCTTCGCCGCTCATATGCCCCGCGGCCCCGACCCGCATGGAGACATCGCCCTGCAGCACGAAGCCCGAATCCGCCCAGGCGCCGCCGTCCGACACGCCAAGGATCGCCTCCAGGGCACGGCGCCAGGCCGCCTCATGTCCGGGGTTCGAGGCCGTGCCCTTGAAGCATACCGTCTGGGTGGATCCCGCCTCGAGGGCCTCCTCGACGAGAAGCACGCTGCCGCGCGCGAAGTCACGGCGTAGCAGGAAGCGGCGCGGCCCGATGTGGAAGGCCACCTCGGCCCAGGCGGCGCCGCCTGGCGAGCCGCCCGCCACTTCGGGCTGCATGCCCAGGCCGGGACCGAAGAGGGCCGTGTAGAGGATGGTCGCGAGGCGCGTCTTGCCCGACTCGCTGCCCCCGAGGATCACCCCCAGCCCCTTTTCGAAGGTGACCGACTGCTCGACGCCATCGGCACTGCGCACGCGCATCCGTTCAATCCACATGCGCGGCCTCCGCATGGGCCCAGGCCGACACGCCCAGAGCCATTGCCCGGGCCAGCGCCTCGCGGTCGGTTGCCGAACCCTCCTCGGCGCGGGCTTCGAGACGGCGAACGAAGAGCCCCCGCATGCTGTTCTCGCCGCGCAGCGCGGCGATGAGGCTCTCGTCCAGTTCCGGGTCCTCGCCGGCCACGGCGGTCTGCGGCGCGCGCGGGAGGGACGGGGGCAGGGACCCCCCGGCGGCCTGTCCCTCCCGCGCCACCTGCACGGAGCGCCCATCCATGTCGGCGATCAGGAAACCATGGCGTGCCGGATCCCCCCGTCCGTTCTCTCGCATCGCACCGGGCTGCACCACCAGTGTCCCGCCCTGGCGCCGGGCCAGGTAGTCATGCCCGCCTCCCAGCATGACCAGATCGAGACCGCAGGCGGCGAAGAAGTCCTCGGCGAACTCGGGCCGTCCCCACAGGCAGGGCGGATCGCCCGACCCCGGCTTGCCGAGCAGGCCATGCAGAAGTCCCAGGTGGCAGCCCTCGGTGTCCTGGCGGGCGAGGAGAGCCGCGTCGATGCCCTTGCTGCCAGGCCGCGCCGCCGCGGCGTAGAGCTGGAGCGGGCCGGAGCCGAGCGGGATTTCGACGCGCCTGGGCTCCACCCAGTCCACCACGACCGTTCCTTGCGGGAAGGCGCGCGAGGAGTAGACACCGTTCGGCTGCGCGAGCCCGTCGTAGGCGCCTGGAAGAAGCACGACCCCGCGACCCGCGCCAAGAAGCGCCGCCGCGCCCTCGGCGACGCCGGCGACCAGATCCGCCGCGGGGAGGGGATGATCGAAGAGATCGCCGGCGCAGACCACGGCGTCGATGTTCCGCCGCGGATCGATCGCGAATGCGACCGCCTGTGTCCACGGGTCGCCGGTGGCCGGCTCCCCGGCGCGTCGTCGCGCTTCGTCCTGCGCGCATCGCGCCCCGAGGTGCAAGTCGGCCAGTAGCAGGAGCCGCACGCGATCTCCCTCGTTGAAGGAAAACGGACGGGGCCCGGCCGCGGAAGCCACGCTCCCGCCGCGGGAAAGGTCCCCACCCGACCGTCGGAATCTCCCTATATCATCGGATCAAACGCGGCAGGGTTTATCGCGGGCACAGGGAGGGGGGCCCGCGGCGGGGGCCGGGCAGCTCTCGGGCGGCCCCCGCCGAGGCCTCGGCGGGGTCATCCGGGCGGCGGGGCCATGCCCCGCGGGCCCGGGCGGGCCTGCTTCGGAACTCATTACGCAATAATAAGTTAGACGAATACAATGGGCCGTCAGAGCGGGTCATCCCCCGGCCAGGACGAGCCGGCGACCCGCCTCGCTCAGCGGCTCTGGCGCAGCTCCTTGAGGTCCTTGCGCAGCCCTTCCAGGGCGCGGACGACATCCGGATCCCGGGCCAGGTGCTGCGCCGCCGTGGCGGTGCGGTCGGCCTCCAGGTCGTCCCCCTTGAGAAAGTAGATGCGCGCGAGCTTGTACAGGTAGCGCGCCCGGTTGGGGCTGATGGTGACCCGCGAGCCTCCGCCGCCCAGCATGCCGGCCGCGCCGGTGGTCTCCACCTGGTTGGCTTCCTCGATGAGCCGCAGCGCGCGGTCCAGCTCGATCCCGCGCTGGGCGAGGAAATCGGAGAGGCGCTCGCGATAGAGAGGCTGGCGCTTGGAGATGTCGATGGCCTGCTCCAGCGCGGCCATCGCCTCCTTGTCGCGACCCATCTTCTCCAGGACCCCGGCCAGGTTGTAGAGCAGCGCGCCGCGGTCCAGCCCGCGCATGTCGAGGAGCTTCACCAGCACCGCCACCGCCTCCGCGTCCTTGCCCGCCTCGCTCAGCATCAGGCCGTGTTCGAGGTGGATCTCCGCCCAGGAGGACGGCAGGCCTTCGCCCAGAGGATGTGCGGCGGCGGCCTTTGCCAGGAGGGCCCGCGCCTCGTCGCGGC
>CAZWKH010000104.1:0-8402 GCA_964633885.1 uncultured bacterium
AGGTCACCTACGACCTGGCCCGCCTCATGAATGCGGGGGGCCGTCAGGGGGTGAACGAGGTCTCCTGCTCCGGCTTCGGGAAGGCCATCATCGAGAGGATGTAGCGCTCGGGCCAGCGGACGGGCCCGCGACCGGAGCCACGGCCCATCCGCCCGGACAGTGGAAGGCCCCCGGGGGAGGATCCCCCCGGGGGCCTTCCGTTCTCTGCCCCCTACCTCCGCTCCGCCACCAGGATCCCGGCCAGGATGAGCCCCGCGCCCCCCCACTGCACCGCCTGGAGGGTCTCCCCCAGGATCAGGTAGGAGAAGAACGCGGCGAAGACCGGCTCCCCGGCGAAGATCACCGCGGCCCGCGGCGCCGTGGTGTCCTTCTGATAGCGGTTCTGCAGGGCGAGGGTGACGCCGAGGATCGGCCCCGTCACCAGGATTCCCCAGACGAGCCCCGGCCCCCAGTGGACCGGCCCCTGCTGGGCCAGGGCCAGGGGCGGGAAGAGCAGGCACATGAGCAGGAACTGGTGGAGCACCAGGTCCTCGTAGGGGTGCCGCCGCGAGGCGACCTCGAGATAGATGATGTAGAGGGCGTAGCACAGCGCGGTGACCAGGGTCAGGAGGTCGCCTCTGTTGAGGCCGCCTCCCTCCGGGCCGGTGAGCAGGTAGAGCCCAGCCCCGGCCACGGCGGCCCCCGCGCAGGGCCAGAGGCCGGGGCGGCGTCGGGTGATGAGCGGGTAGAGCAGCGGCGTCAGGACCACGCTCAGACCGGTGATGAAGGCGCTGCGGGTCGAGGTGGTGTACACCAGCCCCACCGTCTGCGCAAGGAACGAGAAGGCGAGGAGGACGCTCAGCACGGCCCCCGCCGCGAAGGTGCGGCGGCTCGGGATGCGCCATCGCAGGATCGGCCAGAGCAGAAGCAGGGCCAGCGGAAAGCGCAGGGCCAGAAAAGCGAGCGGGGGCGCGTCGGCGAGCGCCCCCTTGATCATCGGAAAGGTCAACCCCCACGCGACCGCGACCAGGAGCAGGACCGCTTCCGCGCGCCGGGCGGGCGACATCAGTAGTCCCGCAGGAGGACCTCTTTGCTGAAGATCATGTCGTCCAGCGCCGTGGTGTTGAGCTCGTACATCTTGCTCATCTCGATCGCCGCCTTGGGACAGGCCTCCTCGCAGAAGCCGCAGTTGATGCAGCGGCCCATGTGGATCTTGAAGTCCACCGGGTAGCGCTCCTTGACCCGGTCGGTCTCCCCAGGCTGCAGCTCGATGGCGTTGGGCGGACAGACCACCGCGCAGAGACCGCAGGCCACGCATTTCTCCTGGCCCTGCTCGTCCTGCACGAGCTTGGGATACCCGCGGTAGCGCGTGGCCATCTTCCACCGCTCCTCCGGGTACTGCATCGTGAAGGGCTTCTTGAAGAACTGGCGGAGCGTGACGCCGTAGCCCTTGATCAGCGCGGGAAGGACCAGCCTCTCGCTCAGGCTCTCGCGATGTCTCTCTTCGATGATCACTCTGACCTGTCTCCTCTCGGCGACCGGGCCAGCCCGGTCCGCTGCGCCCTCTACCGGGCTCCCGCCCCGGCCAGGGCCTTGGCGCCCTCGCCCCTCGCGCCGGACTTCAGGATCTTCGCGTAGTCGAGCCCCGCGTAGGCGGGCAGGTCCCGCGCGATCTCGCGGAACACCTCGAGGGGCTGCGGCCCCTTGAGCTTGACCCCGGCCGCCGCGGCCACCTTGTGCAGGGTCAGCAGCAGCGCCGGCGCCTTGGGGGCGATGTTCCGGCGCGCCAGCTGCACCAGCCCGTCCGGAGTGGTGTAGGTGCCGTCCATCTCCGCGAAGCTCACGGTCGGGATCACCACATGGGCGAACTCGGCGACTTCCTCCGCGAAGAGGTCGAAGGCGGCCACGAAGGGCGCCCTCGCGAGCAGGGCCTTCTCCTCCTGGGTGAACCTCCACCGCGCGGGCCGTCCCGAGTTGATCAGGAACAGAGCGCGGATGCGCCCCTCCGCCGCCGCGGCCAGCATCCCGGGCCAGTCGAGCCCATGCTCCGCGCAGACCCTTCCTCCCCACTTCGTCTTCCAGATCTGCGCCTCGTCCGGGGTGATCGGCCGCTGGCCGGGGAAGTAATGCGGCGAGATCCCCAGCTGCATCGCGCCGGCGGCGTTGCCGCCCTCGTCCAGGATCATCGCCCGCCAGCTCGCGTCGCGCGGCCCGCTGCCCAGGAGAGCATCCAGGGCATCGGCGGCCTCGGCGTTCTGCACTCCCCCGTTCACCAGAACCACGAGCTTCTTCACCCCGGCCAGTTTTCCGGCCAGGCCGTCCGCGGCATGGGCCTGAAGCCGGCCGGCCAGCTCCTGCAGCCAGGCCGCCAGCCGGGTCGGGGGCACCCGCTCGCCATGGGCGGCCTCGAGATCCAGGCTCCCCACCTCCGGCGTGGCCAGGAAGAGCTTCACGCCCTTCTGCCGGACCGCCTTGCGCAGGCGCAGCGAGTAGACGGGGTGCGTCTTCTCCAGGTCGCCACCTGCGACCAGCACGGCGTCGGCCTCCTCGACCCCGGCAATCGCGTCCAGGAGACGGCCGCGCCGCGCGAGGTCCGCCCGTGCCGGGGTGAGGGTCTCCCGCCGGTCGGCGGCCAGGTGGTTCGTGCCGAGGCCGCTGCGCAGGAAGCGCATGGCCGACCAGTACTCCTCGTTGGCGAGGTGGCGCGTGAAGAGCGCGCCGGCCTGGTTCTGGCCCCGCGCGGCCAGCGGCTTCACGGCCTCGACCAGCGCCGCCATCGCGTCCGGCCACTCGACATCCACCAGCCGTCCGTCCACGCGCAGGAGCGGCAGCTCCAGGCGCCCGGGGTCGTTGATGAAGTCGATGTCGTAGCGCCCCCGGTCGCAGAGCCAGTAGTCGTTGACCTGGAGGTTCGGCCGGGAGGTCTGTCGTTCGACGCGGCCCTTCTTGGACCAGACATAGGTATTGCAGCCCACCGCACAGGCGGTGCAGAGGCTTTCGGTGGAGGTCATCTCCCACACGCGGCTCTTGAAGCGGAAGTCCCTCGAGGTGAGCGCGCCCACGGGGCAGAGGTCCACGATGTTCCCGCTGAAGGGGTCGTCGAGGATCTGCCCGGGCGGGGTTCCCACCGTGGTGTACACGCCGCGGTCGGAGAGCATCATCTGGTTCGAGCCCGACACCTCCTGCGTAAACCGGGTACAGCGCCAGCAGAGGATGCAGCGCTCCTCGTCCAGGATCACATGCTCGCCCAGCTCGACGCGCTTGTCCTTCTTGACCTTGGCGTCGTGGAGCCGGCTCACGCCTGAACCGTGGTCGAAGGCGATGTCCTGCAGGGGGCACTCGCCTCCCTGATCGCACACGGGGCAGTCGAGCGGGTGGTTCAACAGCCAGAACTCGATCACCGAGCGGCGGGCCTTCTCCGCCTCCGGCGTGTAGAGCCCGACCTCCATCCCGTCCCGGATCTCCGTGGCGCAGGCCGGGGTCAGCTTGGGCTGGCCCTTGATCTGGCACAGGCACACCCGGCAGACCCCCACCACACGCAGGCCCGGGTGGTAGCACATCTGCGGAACCTCGAGGCCGAGCTTCTCGGCCGCCTGGAGGATCGTGGTTCCGTTGGGAACCTCGACCTCGCGACCGTCGATCTTCACCTTCGCCATGACGCGTTCAACCCTCCCGCCCTGTCAGCGGTCCACTTCACCCAGCACGATGTCGATCGAACCCAGACACGCGACCACATCCGAGAGGAACCGCCCCTCGACCATGACCGGCAGGGCCCGCAGGTTGATGAAGGACGGCGAGCGGATGTGGAGCCGGTAGGCGTGGCTCGTGCCGTCGCCGACGATGTAGAAGGCCAGCTCGCCTTTGGGGTTCTCGTGGGCGAAGAAGACCTCGCCGGGAGGCGCGGCCACCCCCTCGCTCACGATCTTGAAATGGTGGATGAGCTCCTCCATTGACCCGTAGACCTTGCTCTTGGGCGGGAGGCTCACCTTGGGGTCCGCGACCTGGATCGGGCCCTCGGGAAGGCCGTCCAGGGCCTGGCGGATGATGCGCAGGCTCTGGCGCATCTCCTCCATGCGGACGAGATAGCGATCGTAGACATCGCCCACGGTCCCCACCGGGACCTCGAAGTCGAACCGGTCGTAGACCATGTAGGGCGTGTTCTTGCGCAGGTCCCAGTTGACGCCGCTCCCGCGCAGGGAGGGGCCGGTCAGGGAGAGGGCGATGGCCTGATCCGCGGTGATGACGCCGACGCCCTTCGTGCGCTCAAGCCAGATCCGGTTCTTGGTGAGCAGGTCCTCGTACTCGTCGATCTTGTCCGGCATGTAGGCGAGGAACTCCCGGATCATCTGCGCGATCTCGGGGGTCATGTCGAAGGCGATGCCTCCGGGCCGGGTGAAGGAGGTCATCATGCGCGCCCCGGTGAGGGCCTCGAAGATGTTGTAGGCGATCTCGCGCTCGCGGAAGGTCAGGAAGAAGACGGTCATGGCGCCGATGTCCAGCGCCCAGGTCCCCACCCCCACCAGGTGCGAGGCCACCCGCGCCATCTCCACCCCGATCGTGCGGATGTACTGCGCGCGCGGCGGGGCCTGGATCCCGCAGAGCTTCTCCACCGCCAGCATGTAGGCGGTGTTGTTGGCCAGCTGCGAGAGATAGTCGAGCCGGTCCGTGTAGGGGGTGAACTGGTGGAAGGTCTTCTCCTCCGCCAGCTTTTCCATCGCCCGATGGAGGTGCCCCATGTCGGGCACGCAGCGGATGACCTCTTCCCCGTCCAGCTCCAGGAGGAGGCGGAGCACCCCATGGGTCGCCGGGTGCTGGGGCCCCATGTTGAGGGTGAAGGTCTTGGTGCGCAGCCCCCCCGATTTGGGGTCCTGCGCCTTGACGGGCTTGACGTCGGTGGAACTCACGAATCCCTCCCCCGCGCGGGCCTAGCTCTGCCCCTCGTCGAATGTCCACTCACGCTGGAACCGGTTGCTGGCGAGGTCCACGGACCCGCCCTTCACCGAGGCGATCCGGATGCCCATCGGCTTCTCGGTCGGGGTGTAGAGGCCGTTCTGGTCGAGCGTCTCCGCCAGCTCGAGAAGCCGCGACGGGCTCTTCACCACCCGCCCCTGGCGCTGCGCCCGGGCGGCGGCAAGCTTGTCGTAGAAGATCGCCGAGAGCTCCCACTGCCCCTCGTGGGAGGCGCGGGCCTTGCTGGGAGGCTCGTCGGAGCTGATGAGGTCCTGGATGTGCTGCAGCGCGGAGACGAGGTTCTCCGGCCTCGGCGGGCAGCCCGGCACATAGACATCCACCGGAATCACCTGGTCGAGTCCCTGCACCGTGGAGTAGGAGTGGAACATGCCGCCCGTGCACAGGCAGGTGCCCATCGCGATGACCCACTTGGGCTCCGGCATCTGCTCGTAGATCTTTTTCACCACCGGGGCCATCTTGTGCACCAGGGTCCCGGCGGTGAGCATGAGATCGGCCTGCCGGGGGGAGAAGCGGAGCACCTCGGAGCCGAACCGCGCCAGATCGTAGCGGCTGGCGGCGGCCGCCATCATCTCGATGGCGCAGCAGGAGATGCCCATCGGCATGGGCCACACCGAGTTCTTGCGGGCCCATTTCAGGGCGAAGTCCAATCGGGTGGTCAGGACTCGGCTCAGGACCTCTTTTTCCAGTCCCATGGGGCGTTCCCCTTTCGGCGGCAACCCTTGCAGAGAGAACGGTCTTCCGAATAGCGACCGAGTATAAGGGCATGTGAAAAGCTGCACAAGCCCGCACCTCGGGAGCTAGCTATGTGCCGGCCAATGCCTTCGCGCAGACCGGTCGGCCCGGCGGCTCACCGGGGGAGGAGCGCCGCGCGGCCCCAGAGCGCCAGGAGGAGCCAGAACTCCGCGTTGAGGGTCCAGGCCTCCACGGCCAAGGCGCGGCGCCAGCCCGGACGCCCCGTCTCCCCCGCCGAGGGGACAGCGGCCCCCCGCAGGCGCCACCGCCAGGCCGGGACGGCGGCCCGGTAGGCCCCATGCCCGGCCGGGAAGGCGGCGGCGAGCAGCCGCTCCTCGCGCCGCCCATGTCCGGCGTAGAGAAGGAGGAAACCCACGGCGGCAAGCACCGGAAACCAGGGCCACCCGGCCCCGCTCGCCAGCGCGAAGCCCAGGGTGAGGGCGCCGTTCGCCCAGTAGAGGGGATGGCGGGTATGAGCGTAGGGCCCCGTGGTGACCAGCTTGGACGCCCGGGGGCGGGAGGAGCGCGCGGTCTTGCCGAGGTGCGCCGCTCCCCAGAGCCGCAGCGCTTCCCCCGCCGCCATGAGCAGCCCCCCGGCCACCGTCGCGGAGCGCCGCGGATCCGCGGCCCAGAGCGCATAGGCTATGGGCAGTACGGGCACCAGCCCCCGATGCCGGTAGAGGAACGCGCCGAGGCCCCCTGCGCCGCTCATCGGGAGGGGGCGTACTCCGCGAAGAGGGCGTCGCTCACGAAACGGGCCTCGGGATGGAGACGGATCCTCCCCGCCTCGCGCAGCAGCCATCCCTGCGCGACCTGGCGGGCCACCGTCTCTCCATGGACCCCGTCGATCGGCTCGCCCCAGGCGGCGGCGAACTCCGCTTCGCTGAAACCCTCGGCGAGGCGCAACCGAAGGAAGATCCACTCGAACCGCGCGTCCTCGCGGGGGACTTCCCGGGGAACGGGCGCGCGGCCTCCCGGCGCGTAGGCGTCGAGCCAGGCCTCCAGGGTCGCGGGGTTCGCCCAGCGCCTGTTGCGGTAAAGACCATGGGCCGAGGGTCCCAGGGCGAGAAAGTCATCGCGCCGCCAGTACCGCAGGTTGTGCCGGCAGGAATGGCCGGGCCGCGCGAAATTGGAGATCTCGTACAGGGCGAGCCCGGCGGCCTCGGCGCGGTCCACGAGAAGCTCGTAATGGGCCCTGGCCAGATCGTCGTCGGGACGCGGGAGCGCACCCGAGGCCACCTCGGCGGCCAGAGGCGTGCCCGGCTCCAGGCCCAGGCAGTAGGCGGAGAGGTGATCGGGGCCCAGGCTCAGCACTTGCGCGAGGGTGCTCGCGAAGGAGTCCGCGCTCTGCCCGGGCAGGGCGTAGATGAGGTCGAGATTGAGGCTCTCGAAGCCCGCCTCGCGGGCGATGCGCACCGCCCGCGCGACCTCCGCCGGTCCATGGACGCGCTCGAGCATGCGCAGCTCCGCGGGGTCCATGCTCTGCGCGCCGAGGCTCACCCGGTTCACCCCCGCCGCGCGCATGGCCTCCGCGGCGGGGGGGGTGAAGCTCTCGGGGTTGGCCTCGGCGGTGACTTCCGCCGCGGGCAGGATCGCGAAGCCATCCGCGAGGAGCCGGCCGAGACGCGTCCACTGGCTCGCGGAGAGCGCCGAGGGCGTGCCGCCCCCCAGGAACAGCGTGTCGAGTTCCGGGCGGCCGCCCCAGGACACGCGCCCGCGGTGCGCGATCTCCGCCGCGAGGCCGTCCAGCCAGCGCTCGGCGAGGGCCTCGTCGTAGAGCCCCCTCGCGAAGGCGCAGTAGCCGCAGAGGGCACGGCAGAAGGGCACATGGACATAGAGCCCCGCGGCGGCCGGGCGGGGATCGGGAGGCGGAACCCCGGTCAGTGGATGAGATCCCCGATGCGGGAGAGCCGCGGCAGCTTCCGCTCCTGATCCCAGGACCAGTAGATGAAGGTGGCCTTGCCCTTGATGAGCTTCTTGTCCAGGAAGCCCCAGAAGCGGCTGTCGTCCGAGTTGTCGCGGTTGTCCCCCATCATGAAGAAGTACCCCTCGGGGACGATCACCGGGCCGTAGTTGTCGCGATTGCCGGCGCCCGGCGGGGAGATGCTGGGCTGCTTGTAGGTGACCGGGTCCACCCGCGGGCTCGCGTGGTGGACATAGGGCTCCGTCTGCTGCTCGCCGTTGATGAAGACGACCTTGTCCTTGATCTGGAGCGTGTCTCCCGGCTCCCCGACGAGGCGCTTGATGAAGTCCCGGCTGGGATCCCGGGGGAACTTGAACACGACGATATCGCCGCGCCTCGGCTCCCGGATCGCGGGGAGCTGCAGGTCCGTGAAAGGCACATGGGCCCCGTAGAGGAACTTGTTCACGAAGAGGAAGTCCCCGATGAGGAGCGTGTGCTCCATGGAGCCGGTGGGGATGCGGAAGGCCTGGAACACGAAGCTGCGGATCACCAGGGTGAGGAGTACGGCGACCAGGATCGCCTCCGCGTACTCGCGCAGCGTGGACTTCTTCTTGATCGCGGGCTTCGCCCCCGCTTTCCCCGAAAAGGCCGCCTCGCCGGCGCGTTCACTGTCGCTCATCAGCGCTCCACCTTGAGGACGGCCAGGAAGGCGTCCTTGGGTATGGTCACATTGCCGACCTGCTTCATCCGCTTCTTCCCCTCCTTCTGCTTCTCGAGGAGCTTGCGCTTGCGGGTGATGTCCCCGCCGTAGCACTTG
>CAZWKH010000105.1:0-8353 GCA_964633885.1 uncultured bacterium
GCTACGAGATCGCCCTGGAGGCCAGGGACTGGACGGGGCGGAGCTCCCGCTTCGCCCTGCCGGTGAGCCTGGACATCGCCGTCCGGGCCGACGGCCAGCGGGTGGAGAGGGACTGCTCGAGCATCGTGGACTCCACCGCGGTCCTCCGTTTCGAGGTGGAATCCCCGGTGCCGCTGACGGAGGGGCATTTCCTGGTGGTGGTGGACGGCGCCACCGCGGTCCCGGTCCTGGCGCGGCTCGACGAGGCCGGGAGAAGCTGGTCCGCCGAGCTGAGCCGCCATTGGGGCTCCGGGCAGCATACGGTCTCGCTGCGGGTCCTGGACGGGGTGGGGGGGGAAGCCGTCGAGACCCGATGCTTCCGGGTTTCCGGCGGGGAGACGCGGCTGGTGAGCACCTACTTCTATCCCAACCCCTGCGAGGGAGGGCAGGGCGCCCTCTACTACACCCTCAGCCAGAGCGTGAGAGAGGCCCGGGTGACCATCTACGCGGTGAGCGGGCGCCGGGTGGCCAGGGACGAGCTGGCGACCTCGGTGGGCCAGAACGCCTTCCTATGGGACCTGCGGGACGAGGCGGGAGATCGGGTGGCCAACGGGGTCTACCTGTTCCTGCTCGACATCCAGGGCTTCGACGGCCGCCGGCTCCGCCACCTCGAGCGGGTCGCGGTGACCCGGTAACCGCCCCCCAAACGATTATTCCTCAAGCTGTTATGGGCTGGCCCCTCGGTCCCCCGGGGGTGGGTCCCCGCCCGGCTCCCGAGGCCGTGGATGGGTGGGAGCCGCGGCCGGCCGGGACATGCCGAGGCCCCGGCGCGGGAATCCACGGTTCCGCGCGGGTTCCGGGGAGCGCGATTCGGGGATCCTCGGCCGCGCCGAGAAAACCAGCGATCCGGTCATGAAAACCCGTGGAAATCCGGGGCTCTCCGGCGAAAAGGGGATTGACGGTTCAATAGAACGGGATAACGATGCGCGTGGCGCGCAATGGAGCGCGTCGCTTCGTGCCACCTGGAGGGCGCTCAAATGAACAAGCAGGAGCTGATCGAAGCGGTCGCCAAGCGGACCAACCTGACCAAGAAGGACGCCACCGCCGCGGTGGACGCCTGCCTCGACACGATCAAGCGCGGGACCAAGAAGGGCGGGGTGACTCTCGCCGGCTTCGGTTCCTTCAATGTCAGCAACCGCAAGGCGCGTCTCGGCCGGAACCCCAAGACCGGCGAAGAGATCAAGATCAAGGCCAGCAAGTCGGTGCGTTTCCGCCCCGGCAAGGCCTACAAGGAAATCCTCTAGTCTCCTTGTCCGGTCGGAGCTGCTATGAGGCCCGGGTATCCCCGGGCCTCTTTGTTTTGGGATCTCCGTTGCCGCCCAGGCGCTGATCGGGGGGGATCTCCGAGGCGAACACCACGCGGTTCTTGCCCGTGCGCTTGGCGTAGACGAGGGCCGCGTTGGCGGCCCGCCACATGGCGCCCGCCGTCACGCCGTCCTGCGGATAGATGGCCCCGCCGATGCTGATCGTGATGTGGGCAGGGACCGATTCCCCCTCCAGACCCGTGAGGGTGAAGCTGGACAGCTCCGTCGCGCGCCGCAGCCGCCCGCAGACCATGGTCGCATCTTCCAGGGTGACCGGCGAGGTCAGGATCAGGGCGAACTCCTCGCCTCCCCACCGGGCCACCGAATCGAAGGGGCGGAGGCCGTTCTTGAGGATCTGGGCCGCGTTGGCCAGCACCTGGTTCCCGCCCTCGTAGCCGTAGCGGCTGTTGAAGCTCTTGAAGTCGTCGATGTCGGCGATGGCCAGGGCCAGGGACTTGTTCTCCCGCTTGGCGCGCGCGATCTCGTTGTCGAGCTGCAGATTGAAGTACGCGCGGTTGTACACCTGGGTGGCGGCGTCCACGAAGACGAGGTTGCCCAGGATCTCGGAGCGGCGCAGGAGATCGGTGGCGAACTCCGAGAGAAGGCTCAGGAGCCCCTGGCGGTCCTCGTTGAAGAAATGCGGACGGAGACTCCAGGCGTGGAGCGCCCCGTAGACCGCCTGGTCGGGATCGCCGATGGGGATGAGCGCGAGGGAGTGGAACTCCGTGTCGAGCCGCCCCGTCGCAGGGTCGAACTGCGCGGGCAGCTCGGGGAGCACCACCAGGTAGCGCTGGCCCATGACCCACTCACGGGCCAGTTCCTCGTCGTAAGGGGGATGGCTGAGCGTGTCCAGCAGGGTCCCGGTCTCCCCGGGACGGGGGGCCGCCCAGAAGGACACGCGCTCGCAGCCCAGGATCTGCCGCGCCGTGAGCATGACCTGGCGCAGGATGTCCTGGGGGCCGCGCAGGAGGTGCGAGTCCTGGGTGAGGATCTTGTTGTAGAGGTTGAAGAGGGTGCGGATCTGGTCGAGGGATGTGCCCCCCTTCCAGTCGCGGATGGGGAGCGGGATCTTGAAGATCCCCTCGTCCTCGTCCCCGGTGGGGAGGCGGATCGCGATCGAGTTGCCGCTGGTCAGATCGCGGTAGCGGCGGACCTTCTCATCCCCGCGCAGCACCTCCTCGACGAGGCGGAGGTGGCCCAGAGCGACGAGCCGCTCCAGGACCTCGAAGCCCACCTCTTCAAGGTTCCGAGGGTCGTTCTCCTCCACTGCCCGGGCCACGCGGGCCTGATCGGCGGCCGGGAGCCTGCCGACGGGCAGCACCCGTTGCAGAAGCTCTCGAAACGGGATGGTCTGGTGCTTCATTCCCCGCAATCCACGGTGTGGAGGGCATGTCGAGCCGGACGGACCACTCCTGTCTGGTCCACGACGGCAGCATTGGGGTGCGGTGACGGGAGGAAAACGAGCCAATTATAGCCGATGTAAGGGTTTATATCAATGGGAGAAGCGCCGGGCGGGACCGGACCCCCCATCTCCTTCCTGGCAAAGAGGTTTCAGATGGGCGGCCCCGGGTGGATACTTACTTGCCACGGCTAATCCGTTGAAAAACGGGGGATTGTGGTAGGCGGGCAGCCGACTGGGTAGTTGCGAGCCGGAACCTGGTCTATACTGATGGCGATGGAACCAGGCCCTTTCGGGGCCGGTCGTCGAAAGGGTTATCCGGAAAGGGCTTAGGCTCCATCGAAATCCGGGGCGGGCGGGGGCGTTCTGGCATGCTCCATGCGGGTAGGGAGGATGGTACTCCTCGGTTTGGCGGTCTCTTCTTCCACGAGGTGATGCGATGAACTGGCGGAACACCCGATTCGGGCCTGCCTCCTGGGCGCTGGCGCTGGCCCTCTCCCTCTGGGTGTTGATCCCGGCTTCCTCCGTGCTGGCCTATGACAATGTCGAGTCGGAGGCGGGTGAGTTCTACATCGGGGACGAGGATCTGATCGACCCTCGGGCCGACTACTACACCGGCGATCCGGGCTCGGGCCCCCTCGAGGCCGACCCGGACACCTTCCAGATCGACTCTCGAGCGGGAGTGACGATGGTCGAGACCGGTGACGCCCGTTCCGGGCTCCCCGAGTCCGGCCGACTCCTCACCATGATCTTCACCTGGCTCCTTGTCGTGTTCAGCGGCGGCTTGCACCGCAACTGGTTGGGGTAGTTCGGGGTGGTGCTTCTGAGCACGGAGGGTTGGATCCATGACTGAGCCTGCCAAGAGAGCCGACTCGCAGGAGCGACGCCAGGAGTCTCCGGGTACCTCCGGCGTGGGCGAGCTGTTGAGCCTCGCCGACCTGGAGCAAGCGGCAGCGAACTTCGAAGGCGCGATCCGCACCTACCGCCAGGTTCTGGACGGCGAGGTGTCGCTGGTAGAGAAGGCCCGCGCGCTGCGCGGCGTCGGGAGCTGCCTCGAGCGGATCGGGCGCTGGAAGGAAGCGCTCAATGTCCTGGAGGACGCCGCGGTGACGGCGCGCCAGGCGGAGTCCCAGGACGAGCTTGGAAAGATCCTCATCAAGCTCGGCAAGATCCACTTCGGCCAGGGCCACATCGACACCGCCCTGCGCTGCGGCAACGAGGCCCTGGAGCTCATCGATCCCAGGACCGATCCCTCATCCCGCGGCTTCGCGCTCAACCTGCTCGGCTCGGCCTTCAACCGCCAGGGCGATCTCGAGCAGAGCGCGCAGTGCTTCCGGCAGGCCCTCTCCGCGTTCAAGGGCGCCGGCGACATCCGCAGCCTCTCGCTCGCGTACAACAACCTCGGTCTCATCTACAAAGAAAAATGCGACTGGCGCATGGCCCTGGAGTATCTCCAGGTGGCGGCCAGCCTCAAGGCCATCGAGGGGGACTACCCCGAGCGGCGCGGCGATCTCAAGAACCTCGGTCTGGTCCACTACAAGATGGGCAACTGGGACAGGGCCCGCGAGTGCTTCGCCGAATCGCTCCAGGTCTCCCGCGCCGTGAACGATCCGCTGGAGGTCATCCGTGCGCTCCTGGGTGTGGCCGGGGTGGACCTCGTGCACCGGCGCTGGGAAGAGGCCCTCGAGGGGCTCGAGCAGGCGCTGGAGCTCTGCTCGGACGAGCAGTACCCGCGCGAGACCGCTCTCACCTACCGCTCGCTCGGCCAGTTGCACCAGGCCCGGGGCGAGCTCTCCCGCGCGCGCCGCTGCCTCGAGGTGGCCTGGCGCAAGGCGGTCGAGACCTCCCCGGAGGGCGACCTCGCCCGCGAGCTGCTGCGCCTGCGCGCCGAGCTGGCGCTGGCCGAGGGCCAGGACGCGGACGCGGCCAACCTCGCGCGGCGGGCGGTGGAGCTGTCGTCCCGGTTCAACGATCGGATGGAGACGGCGCTGGCCAAGGTGACCCTGGGCCGGGTGCTCCTGCACCAGGGAACCGCCAAGGGCTACGACGATTTCAAGGAGGCCCAGGAGGAGTTGCGGCGTCTCGCGAGCCCGCTGCCTCTGGCCCAGGCGCTGCTCGAAGAGGGCAGGCTGCGGCTGCGCCACAACCAGGATCTCCCACGGGCAGAGGCGCTCCTCGTGGAGGCGCGCCAGATCCTCGCCCAGCTCTCGCTCAAGGAGATGGAAGTCGAGACCCTCATCGCCCTCTCCAATGTGGCCAGCCGCCGCGGCGAGTTGGATCGGGCGGGCGAGTTCCTCGAGGCCGCCCGCACGCAGGTCGAGGGCCTGAACAGCCCGGCCATCCTCGGCCTTCTCGCCGAGGCGCAGAAGGACCTGGAGACCCGCCTCGTCGACACCTCGGTCACCAACCTCGGCGCGTTCCGCACCGCGGGCCGCCTCGAGGAAGTGGTGGAGTCCCGCCAGCCCTACGCGTCCAAGCTGAGCCTGGTGCTCGAGATCATGGCCCAGGCCCTGGAGGCGGACGGCGCGGCACTGGTGTTCGTGTCGCAGGATCAGCCCGGCGCCACCTACCGCATCGGCTCGGAAGCCGCCGAACGGCTGGGAAGCGTGCTCCGCGCCCTGCGTCCGGAGCGTCCGCAGATCCTGCTGGATGCCGGCATCGCGGCCCGCGAGCCCTGGGTGGATGTGGCGGCCACGCGCAAGGCTTCGTCTCTTCTGGCCATCCCCATCTACGGCAACGGCACCGCGGCCTACCTCTACCTGGACCGCCTCGCGGAGCTCAAGCGCTCCTCCTTCGGACCGAGCCATCTGAACCTCTGTCTGGCCCTGGCGCCGCAGCTCGAGGCCCTGGTGGACCGCGCCGCCCTCGAGAGCCTCATCAACCGCGCGGAGGAGGACAGCCTCCATCGCCGCGTGTTCCTGGCCGATGTGGTGACGCAGAACCCGGAGATGGTCGAGATCCTGAAGCTGGTGGAGAAGGTGAACCGCACCGATCTCACCGTGCTCCTGCAGGGCGAGACCGGCACCGGCAAGACGCTCATCGCGCGCGCGCTGCACCTCTCCAGCAACCGCGCGGCGGGGCCCTTCGTCACCGTCGACTGCGCCGCCCTGCCGGAGAACCTCCTGGAGAGCGAGCTGTTCGGCTACATGAAGGGCGCCTTCACCGGCGCGAGCCACGACAAGAAGGGGCTCTTCGAGGAAGCCGACGGGGGCACGATCTTCCTGGACGAGATCGGCAAGGCAGGCCTGGGCGTGCAGCGCCGCCTGCTGCACCTCCTCGACCGGGGCGAGGTGCGGCCGGTCGGCTCCACCCAGTACCGCAAGCTGAATGTCCGGGTGATCGTGGCCACCAGCAAGAAGGACCTTCTCGACCAGGGCGACGAGCCCTTCATCAAGGACCTCTACTTCCGGCTCAACGACATCATCATCCGGGTCCCCGCGCTGCGGGAGCGCCCCGAGGACATCCCGCTCCTGGCCGAGTACTTCCTGGAGACCTTCAACACCCAGACCAGCCGCGGCGTGCCGGGTTTCAACCGGGCCGCCATGCAGCGCATGGTCCGCTATGCCTGGCCCGGCAATGTCCGGGAGCTGGAGAAGGTGGTGCGCCGGGCGGCGATCCTGGCAGAGGAAGGTGAGACGATCGGGGTGGATCTCCTCCCGCGCGAGGTGCTCACTGCGACGGAGCTCGTTCCCTCCTCCTCCGGCCTGGACGCGGACGCCGACCTGCGCGCTACGGTGGTGGACATGGAGCGCCGGCTCGTGGTCGAGGCGCTCGAGAAGCACGCCTGGAACAAGACGCGGGCGGCCAAGGAGCTTGGTCTCTCCCGGAAGGGGCTCAAGAACAAGATCACGCGGTACGGCGTCAAGCCGGCCACCCGCATGTAGCTCCATCCGCCGGATGCGACAGGCCGTCCTCAGTCGGCTCGCCTCCGGTGCGGGGTTTGTCCTTCTTTACGCCCTCGGGATCGCCTGCGCCTCCCTCGCATTGCCTGCTGCGGCGATGGACCGGAGCCGCGAGATCGAGGATCGCCGCCGCCTCGTCTCCACCCTCACCGAGGCCCTCCTGCAGAATCCGCAGGATGTCGACCTGTGGACGCGGCTGGCGAGACTCCAGGAACGGCGCGGCTTCGACCAGGAAGCCCGCGAAGCCTATGGACGGGCCCTGGCCCTGGCGCCCGGCCGCTCCGACCTGCGCAACGAGCTCGCGGCCCATCAGCTCCGCCGCTACCAGCGCACCCTGCGCGGTGAGATCCTTGAGGAGGCCACCCGTGAGAACCGGGCCCTGCTCGCCCTGGATCCCGGCAACGCAGACGCCCTGCGCCGCGCGCTGCGGCTGGCTCTCTACGAGAGCAGGTCCGAGGCGCTCGACTCCCTCTGCGCGGCCTGGCGCGCGGCGGACCCCGCGAGCGGCTGGCCCGATCTCGTCCTCGGTGCGCGGTTCACCGAGTCGGGAGCCTGGCGGCGCGCCTGCGAAGCCTACCGGGCAGGGTTCGCGCGGCTGCCGGCGGCCGAGCGGCGCGCGTTCGAGACCCTGGCCGCCGTGGATCCCCTCGCGGAGGAGAATCGGCTTGCCGCGCCGGACAGCGCGCGGTTCTGGGAGGACTACTGGGGCTGGCGCGACCCGACGCCGGCCGAGCCCGAGAACCCGCGTCTTCTCGAGCATTACCGGCGGGTCGTGCTGGCCGAGCTCTACTTCGGCGCCGAGGCCGGATCCCTTCCGGGCTGGGACCATGCACCGGGCCGGGCCCTGGTGCGCTACGGGCTGCCCGAGGACTTCAGCTTTCGCAAGGATGTGATACGGGCCGAGGAGTACCGCGTTTCGAACACCTTCACCGCGCCCGCCCTGGAAGTGCGTTACGGGGAGAGGGACGAGCCGCTCATCTTCACCTTCGTGGACTACACCTTGAGCGGCCGCTTCCTCAACCCGATCGAGGGGCGGCCCAGGGACGAGGACCTGTTCATGGTGGGAACCCCTTCCACCTATGTCCCGCCCTTCGCGGCAGCGCAGAGCGATCAGGAGCTGGAGGTCTGGCGGTTCCGGGATCCGGACGGCCCGGGACGCATCGAGGTGGTGGCGGCACTGGCCCCCGGCGCCTGGCCGGCGGAGATCCTCAATGCGCCGCACCGGCTGGCCGGCAAGGTGGCGCTCTACGACCAGCGCTGGAGGCTCCTCGACGCGGCGGTCGCGAGCTGGGCGCAGTTCGAGCGCGATTCCCTCGGCAGGCTCATCGGCATCTTCACCGTGGACGCGGTCGCGGACAGCGCGATCGTCGGGCTGGAGACGCTGGATCGAGCGGACCAGGCCAGGGGCGCGGGCTTCGCGACCCTTCCGGCCCAGGAGGCGAGGGGGGACGGCCCCACGCTCAGCGACATCGCGTTCCTCACGCGGGTCGCATTCGATGGTCCGCAGGGGCGCTACCGGCGGGCCTATGGCGGAGGGCTTCCGAACCCGGGCCACCGGTATCCCATGGGGGCGCCGCTCGGGATAGGCTTCGAGGCCTATGGGCTCACGCTGGGCGCCGACGGCGCGCACAGGGCGCGGGTGCGGGTGAGCGTGGGGCAGCCCTCGCCCAAGGGCTGGGTCCGTGTCCTGCTGCGCATGGGCCGCGGCA
>CAZWKH010000106.1:0-8257 GCA_964633885.1 uncultured bacterium
GGCCACCTGCCGCAGGCGCAGAAGCTCCGGGGCCCCGAGAACGGGCGAGGGAACTGCCGGCTCGCCCAGCCCGGCGCGCTCCAGGATCTCGAGCTCCTCCTCCTTGCCCGGATAGTCGATCTGGATCTTGAACATGAAGCGGTCCACCTGGGCCTCGGGCAGCGGATAGGTTCCCTCCTGCTCGATGGGGTTCTGGGTGGCCAGCACCATGAAGGGCTTGGGCAGGGGAAGGGTCTCGTCCCCGATGGTCACCTGGCGTTCCTGCATGGCCTCCAGGAGCGCGCTCTGCACCTTGGCCGGAGCACGGTTGATCTCGTCGGCCAGGAGGAGCTGCGTGAAGATCGGGCCCTTCTTCACGCTGAAGCTCGCCTCGCGCGGATTGTAGATGAGGGTGCCGGTCAGGTCCGCGGGCAGGAGGTCCGGGGTGAACTGGATGCGCGCGAAGGACATGGAGAGCGCGCCGGCCAGGGTCTTAATCGCGGTGGTCTTGGCCAGGCCGGGCACTCCTTCGAGAAGGACATGGCCGTCGGCCAGAAGGGCGATCATGAGCCGGTCCACCATGCGCTTCTGTCCGACGATGACCCGGCCCACCTCACCGGCCAGGCGGGTGAGGACCTGTGATTCGTCGCGGACCCGGGCGTTGAGTTCGGCGATGTCCAGCACGGAAATCCTCCTTGATCGGAGCCGCCCCGGCCGGGAGGGGACCCGGCAGGAATCGGCGAAAGAGTCTATCGAGTCTGCGGGACAGGGGCAAGCGAGGTGATATACTGCCGCGATGCTTTGGGGACGCCTGTTCGGTTCGGCCCGGCGGGCGGCGGTTTCCCTGGGTCTGATCGCCATCGCGGTGCGCGCGGCCGTGGTGCTGACGGCCTTCGGGAGCGGCTTCACCTTCCGGGACGAGCACGACTTCTTCAGCGAGGCAGGGCTCATGGCGGCGGGGCGGTGGTTGGGGTCCAACACCTCCCTGCCTCCGGGGGAGGTCTATTTCCTCGCCGCCGGCCTGGCCCTCGGCCTCGACGCGACCGGGCTGCGACTCGTCCAGGCGCTGCTCGGCGGTCTCGCGGTGGCGATGACGGTGCGGCTCAGCTCGCGGCTCTTCGGGTTGCGCACCGGCATCGCGGCCGGAGCCGGTCTCGCCCTCTATCCCTATCTCGTCTACCTGACCGGGATCTTCAGCACCCAGAACCAGGTCATCCTGCTGCTGCTCGTCCTCGTCTACGCCCTCTACCGCCGGCAGGACGGAGGCGGCCGGCGCTGGGTCCTGGGGGGCGGGCTGGCGCTCGCCGCGGCGGGCTGCTTCATGGTCCCCGTGTTCTTCACGGCCCCCTTCCTCGCCGCCTGGCATGCGCTGCGCATGCGGCCTCTGCGCCGCGGCATCCTGGACGCGAGCCTCCTTGCGGTGCTCGTCCTCGCGATCCTCGTCCCGATCACCTACCGCAACTTCGAGATCGACCGGCGCCTCATGTTCGTGGCCGCCGTGGACGGCCGGATCCTCTGCACCCATGGACCGGGCGAGCACACCTCCGCAGCGAGCGGCATCGCCCATGGGGTCGAGGAGGGCATCCTCCGCGCCCGGACCATGTGGCTCGGCCCCGGTCTCGGCCTCGAGGATCCCTCCGCGAGCGCCATGGGATGGGTGGCGGCCGGGCTCGTCTCGGGCCCGGTGCTCCTCTTCGCGATCCTGGGCGCGGTGCTGTTCCTGCGCCGCTTCCCCCTGCTCTTCCCCTTCTACGCCCTGCCCGTCGTGCTGACCCTGGTCTTCATGGTCTTCCGCACGACCTCGCGCTATCGTCTCACCGTCGAACCGTTTCTCCTCATCCTCGCCATGGCCGCGGTCATCCGGCTGCTCTGGCCATGGCACCTCGGCGGCCGGATCGGAAGCCGGCTCGCCTCGCGTTCGAGCGATCCGTCGCTCACCCAAGGAGTGGCATCATGACCCAGACCCGGACCCAAGTACCGTTCCTCGACCTGGCCGGCCAGCATCAGGAGATCGAGCAGGAGCTGCTCGACGCCGTCAGACCGATCCTGCGCAATGCCGCCTTCGTGGGCGGGTCCCCCGTGGACCGCTTCGAGGCCGCCTACGCGGAGGCCTTCGGTCTCCCCCACGCCGTCTCGGTGAAGAGCGGCACCGCCGCCCTGCAGCTGGGCCTCGAGGCCATGGGTCTGGGGCACGAGGACGAGGTGCTGGTGCCCGCCTTCACCTTCATCGCCACCGCGGCGAGCGTGGTGCGGGCCGGGGCGCGGCCGGTCTTCGTGGATGTGGACCCCGAGACCGCCTGCATGGATCCGGCCGCGGCGGCCAGGGCGATCACGCCCCGCACCCGGGCGATGATCCCGGTGCACCTCTACGGGCACCCGGCTCCCATCCGCGAGCTGGTGGACCTGGCCGGGGCCCGCGGTCTGAAGGTGCTGGAGGACTGCGCCCAGAGCCACTTCGCCACCCAGGACGGCGCCTTGACCGGCACCTTCGGGGATGCGGGAGCCTTCTCCTTCTACCCCAGCAAGAACCTCGGGGCGGCGGGCGACGCGGGCTGCTTCATCACCCGTGACGCGGCCCTCGCCGACAAGGTGCGCCGCCTCGCCAACCACGGGCGGACCGACCGCTACCACCACGGGTACCTGGGCTGGAACGAGCGCCTCGACGCGATCCAGGCCGCGGTGCTCACGGTCAAGCTCCGCCACATCGCCCGCTGGACCGAGGAACGACGACGGGCCGCCGCGCGCTACCGCGATCTGCTGGCCGGGGCCGCGCCCCTGGGAGCGCCGCTCTTTCTCCCCGTGGAGCGCCAGGGCGCGAAGCATGTCTACCACCTCTTCGTGGTGCGCCACCCGCGGCGGGAGGCCATCGTCGAGGCCCTGACCCGCGAGGGCGTGGGCACCGCCACCCACTACCCCACGACCCTTCCCGACCAGCCCGCCTTCCAGGCCCTGGGACTCACCAACGGGTCCTGGCCACAGTCGGACGCCTGGGCCTCAGAGTGCTTCTCGCTCCCGCTCTATCCGGAGATTGCGCCCGAGCACCAGGAGCGGGTGGCGGAGGTGCTGCGCGGGATCCCCGCCTGAACGGGGATCAGCGGGCGAAAGCCGCGGCGACCTTGCCGACGCCGGCGATCACATCCTCGGCGTCGGCGTCGCTCATGCGCGGATAGAGCGGCAGGGAGATGAGGCTCTCATAGGCCGTCTCCGCCACCGGGAAGGCGCCCGGCCCCAGGCCCAGGCGCTCGCGGTAGTACGGGTGGTAGTGGATGGGGATGAAGTTCACCGTGGTCCCGATGTTCTCGGCCTTGAGCTCCTCGATGAACCTTGCCCGGTCCAGGGTGAGCCGCTCGAGGCGGAGCCGGATCGGATAGAGGTGGTACGCGTGATCCACCTCCGGCCGGCAACTCGGGATCCGGATCGCGGGGTGGTCCCGGAAGGCCTCGTCGTAGCGGCGCGCCAGCTCCCGCCGGCGGCGATTGGACTCCGGCAGGCGGCGGAGCTGGTGGATCCCCAGCGCGGCCTCCAGGTCCGTCATGTTGTACTTGAACCCGGGGAGCAGCACCTCGTAGTACCAGGACCCCGCCGCGGTGTAGCGCATCCAGGCATCCCGGCTCATGCCGTGCAGCATGAGGAGCCGCGCCTTCTCGGCCAGGGCTGCGTCGTCGGTGGCCAGGGCGCCCCCCTCTGCCGTGGTGAGGTTCTTGGTGGCGTAAAAGGAGAAGCAGGTGGCGTAGCCCAGGCTCCCGATCGGCCTGCCGCGATAGGCGGCTCCCACCGCATGGGCGGCGTCCTCGATGACCGCGACCCCGCGCGCGCGGCAGACCTCGAGGATCCTGTCCATCTCGCAGGGATGTCCGCCGTAGTGGACCGGGATCACCGCCCTGGTGCGCGGCGTCATCGCCGCCTCCATCCGCGCGGGGTCCAGGTTGAGCGTGTCCGGCTCCACATCCGCCAGGACCGGCGTTCCGCCCGCGTGGACGATGGTGTTCACCGTGCTGCAGAAGGTGAGCGGCGAGGTGATGACCTCCTCGCCCGGCTTGAGGTCGAGGGCGGCCAGAGCGATGTGCAGCGCGGCGGTGCAGGAATCCACGCACAGGACATGCGCCGCGCCCACCGCCCGGGCCAGATCCGCTTCCAGGCGCTTCACCCTCGGGCCGCTGGTGATCCACCCCGAGTCGAGCACCTCGAGGATCTCCCTGCGCTCTTCCTCACCGAACTGCGGGAGCGCGTAGGGAAGGAAGGAGGCCCGGACCGGGGCGCCCCCCCTGCTGGCCAGCTCCACGGACATCAGTAGGCGAGTCCGGGATAGAGCGGGAACCCCGCCGAGAGCTCGGCGGTCTCCCGCGCCGCGCGGCCCTGGACGGCGTCGCTTTCGGGGGCCTCCAGCACATCGGCCATGATCCCGGCGATGCGGCGCATCGCGGCCTCGTCCATCCCCCGCGTGGTGAGCGCGGCGGTGCCGACCCGGATCCCGCTGGTGATGGTGGGTTTCTCCGTGTCGAAGGGCACCGCGTTCTTGTTCACGGTGATGCCAGCGCGCTCCAGGGCCTGCTCCGCCCTGACGCCGGTCAGCTTCTTCGAGCGCAGGTCCACCAGGATGAGGTGGTTGTCCGTGCCGCCGCTCACCAGGTCGAACCCGCGCTCCAGGAGCCCCGCGGCCAGGGCCGCGGCGTTGTCCTTCACCCGCCGCGCGTATTCGCGGAATCCGGGCTCCAGAGCCTCTCCAAAACAGACCGCCTTGCCGGCGATGACATGCACCAGCGGCCCCCCCTGCATCCCGGGGAAGTTCACCCGGTCCACATCCTTCGCCAGGCGCTCCTTGCAGAGGATGAATCCCGAGCGGGGCCCCCGCAGGGTCTTGTGGGTGGTGCTGGTGACGATGTCGGCCAGTGGGACGGGATTGGGGTGGACGCCCCCCGCCACCAGGCCCGCGATATGCGCCATGTCCACCAGGAAGAGCGCTTCGACCTCGTCCGCGACCCGCCGGAAGGCGTCGAAGTCGATCACCCGCGGATAGGCGCTCGCGCCGGCGATGATGAGCTTGGGGCGCACCTCCAGCGCCTTGGCGCGCAGGGCGTCGTAGTCGATCCGCCCCGTCTCCTGCGCCACGCCGTACTGGTGCACCTCGAAGAAACGGCCGCTGAAGTTGACCTTGTGACCGTGGGTGAGGTGCCCGCCATGGGCGAGATTCATCCCCAGGATCCGGTCGCCGGGATTCAGCACCGCGAAGTAGGCGGTCATGTTGGCGGTGGAGCCGGAGTGGGGCTGCACATTCGCGTGCTCGGCGCCGAACAGCCGCTTCGCGCGCTCCCGCGCCAGATCCTCGACCGCGTCGGCAAACTCGCAGCCGCCGTAGTAGCGCTTCCCCGGATAGCCTTCCGCATACTTGTTGGTGAGCACGGAGCCCACCACCTCCAGCACCGCACGGCTGGTAAAGTTCTCGCTGGCGATCATCTCCAGCGTGTGGCGCTGCCGCGCCAGTTCGCCGCGCAGGGCGTCGCGGACCTGGGGATCCCGATCCAGTTCAGACATGAGGCTACCTCGCCGAGGGGTCTAGGAACGGCGCGCGCCCGTGGTCTTGCGCGCGAGGGTGAGCCAGCCATGGCGGTCCGGCACCTTGCCGTTGACGATGTCGAAGAAATCCTGCTGCATGGCGCGGGTCACCGGGCCCACCTTCCCGTCCCCCACCGCCATGCCGTCCACGCTGCGGATCGGCGTGACCTCTGCCGCCGTCCCGGTGAGGAACATCTCCTCGGCCATGTAGAGGGCGGCGCGGCTCATCGGCTGCTCCAGCACCTCGATCCCGCGTTCCTTGGCGAGCTTCATGATGCTGCGTCGCGTGATGCCGCAGAGCACCGAGTGGCTGAGCGGCGCGGTCTGCAGGCGGCCCTGAATGACCGCGAAGAGGTTCTCCCCGCTTCCCTCCGCCACCCGTCCCTCCGTGTCGAGCAGGAGCGCCTCGGCGTAGCCCAGCCGGACCGCCTCCATCTTGGCCAGCGATCCCAGGACATAGGCCCCGCCGATCTTGGCCAGGGGGGGGATGGTGTTGGGCGGCATCTTCCGCCAGGACGAGACCATCACATCGATGCCGTCCTCGATCCCTTCCTTGCCCAGATAGGCACCCCAGGGCCAGGTCGCGATCATGACATGGCTGGGGCAATCCTTGGGCAGCACGCCCATCGCCCCCGCGCCGCGGAAGGCCAGGGGCCGGATGTAGCAGCTCAGGAACTCGTTGCGGCGGATCGTCTCCAGACAGGCCTCGTGGATCTGTTCCGGCGTGTAGGGCATGTCCATCCGCAGCACCCGGGCCGAGAAGAAGAGGCGGTCGACATGATCCTGGAGACGGAACACGGCCGGACCGTCCGGGGTCTCGTAGCAGCGGATCCCCTCGAAGACGCTGCTCCCGTAGTGCAGCACATGGCAGAGCACATGCACACGCGCCTCGCTCCAGGGAACGAGATCGCCGTCGAACCAGATGAACTCGGCTTGCGGTTTCGGGGAAGCGGGAACGCCCATGTCATGTCTCCAGGGCGCCGGCCAGGATCTCTTCCTCGATCCGCCTCAGCGCCTGCGTGACGAAGCCTTCGATCCGGCCGAAGACGGCCCGGTACTCTTCGAGATCCCCTCCGATGGGGTCGGGCACACCGAGGGGCGGAGCCAGCAGGTCGTCCGCGGCGTAGCGGCTCAGGAGGTGGACGCGCCGCGCCAGCTCCGGCGCCAGGCGCACCGCGGCCACCCGGTGGTGTTCCTCCATGGCCAGGATGAGGTCGCACTCCTCCATGAGAAACGCCGACAGCGGGCGGGAGCGATGCCCGCTGATGTCGAATCCGGCTTCCGCGCACACGGTCACCGCATGCTCGCTCGCGGGAAGTCCGCCCAGGGCGGCCACGCCGGCGGAGGTGACGACGGCCATGGACAGGGCCCTCGGAGAGAGCGTCCCCTTGAGAATGCCTTCCGCCATCGGACTGCGGCAGATATTGCCGGTGCAGAGGAAGAGCACCTGGAAGGGCCGCTGGGTTGCCATCGCTGAAAGTCTAGGTTTTATGCGGGTCCGGGTCAAGGAGAGCCCGGACATCACCCCGTCCGGCGCGTACCAATTTGGCCTCGGTTCCTCCCCAATCCACGATGGTGGAAGGTTCACGGGAATCCGCAGGACCACCGTCGAGCACGAGCGCGACCTGCTCGCCCAGCGCGTCCAGCACCTCCGCCGCGGTCACCGGCGCCGGCGCGCCCTCGCGGTTCGCGCTGGTCGAGAAGAGGGGCTCCCCCACCGCGCGCAACAGCGCGTCGAGGAACCGCGACCGGGGCATGCGCAGCGCGATGCCTCCCCCCTGCGCCCCCGGCATGTCCTCCGCCGTGGGCAGGATCACGGTGACGGGTCCGGGCCACACCCGCTCCAGACGCGTCCACCTCTCCTCGGGCACGCCGCGGGTCCAACCGCGCGCCTGCTCCCAGGACGAGACGAGAAGGATGAAGGGGCCCGGGCGCCCCTTCACCGCGGCGAGGGCCGCGCGGGCGCGCGCGCTGCGGGGAAGGGCGAGGAGTCCGTAGACCGTGTCGCTCGGCGCAGCCACCAGATCCCCTTCGCACAGCGACCGCGCCACATAGGCGAGAAGACCGGGATCCGGCCGCTCGGGATCCAAGGTGACGCAGCGCGCCCCGGGCATCCGTCGCGCCTCAGGGCCCCGCCGGCTCGCGCCGCGAGCGAAGCCGTCCGGCCAGCTCCTCGTCGTCCAGGGCAAGAATCTGCGCGGCGAGCCACGCGGCGTTCTTCGCTCCCGCGGCGCCGACCGCCACCGTCGCCACCGGAACCCCGGGAGGCATCTGCACCGTGGAGAGGAGCGCATCGAGCCCCCCCAGCGGCGAGGCGTCCAGAGGCACGCCGATCACGGGAAGGATCGTGCGCGCCGCCACTGCGCCGGCGAGATGGTTGGCCATGCCCGCCCCCGCGATGACGACCCGGATGCCGCGCCCCGCAGCGTCCCTCGCGAAAGCCGCCACCTCCCCCGGCGCGCGGTGGGCGCTCATCACCTGGGCGACATGGGGGATCCCCAGCTCCTCGAGGACCTGCATCGCGCCCTCCATGCGCGCGCGATCGGACTCGCTTCCCATCAGGACCGCCACCTTGGGCTCGGCCATCCCTGTCTCCTCCTTGCGCAGACCTGTCCGGATCCTACCCCTTCGCGGGCCCTGCGTCATCGCCGCAGGCCCCGGCCCCGCCCGCTCGACCTCGCGCCAGATGCCCGATGTCGCGGCGACAGCGCATCCCCTCGAAGCG
>CAZWKH010000107.1:0-8256 GCA_964633885.1 uncultured bacterium
CGAACTCCCGGTCGATCCACCCGCGCTCGCGGATCGCATGGGCCACGCCCAGCGCCAGGGCCCCGTCGGTCCCGGGCCGCGGCTGGACGAGCATCTCCGCATGCTCCGCGGAGACGGTGCGCCGGGGATCGATCACGATGAGCCGCGCCCCGTCGCGGAGGGCCTCGTCCAGAAAACGGATCTGGTGCAGGTTCGTCTCCGCGGGATTCTTCCCCCAGAGGAGGATGAGCCGTGCGTTGCGGATGTCCCAGGGAACGGAGTGGGTGTTCGCGCCGAAGGTCAGCCGGGTGGCCTCGAGGCCCGCGGGCCAGCAGAGGTCGCCGTAGGTCCCGGTGTACCCGCCGGTGAGCCTCCAGAACTCTTCTCCCGCGCGGTTGAGCAGTCCCTTGGTGCCGCTGCCGCTGTAGTAGAGGACGGACTGGGGGCCCGGCGAGGCCTTCAACCGCCGTATGTGGCCCGCGATGGTGTCGAGGGCCTCATCCCAGGAGATGGGATCGAACTCCTGCCCGCCCGGGCGGCGCCTGAGGGGCCGGCGCAGACGCTGCGGCGAGACCAGCCGCTCGACATAGCTCTGGCCCTTCAGGCACACGCCTTCAGGGGTGGCCAGGTTGCCGGGGTGCGACTCGATGCGCACCAGCCGTCCCTTCTCGACGAACACCTTCATCGAGCAGGTGCTGGTGCAGTTGCGGGGGCAGGCGGTGGTGAAGCTCTTCAGCGCCACCCTCTCACGCGCGGTCGCGCGCCACCACCACCGCGGTGGTGTCGTCCTCCCAGGGCTTGTTCTTCCCGAAGCGCTTGGCCTCGGCGAAGAGGGCGTCGAGGATCTCCCCCGCCGGGCGGCCCAGGGTCTTGGTCAACACGCCCTCCACGCCCTCGTCGCCGAACATCTGTCCCTTGGCGTTGGCCCTCTCCAGGAAACCGTCGGTGACGATGGCCAGGGTGGAACCGGGCTCCATGTGCTCCCAGCTCCGCCGGAAGGACTGGTTCTTGATCGGGCCCAGGATGGTGCCGCCGGTCTCGAGCCGGCGCGCCCCGCCCGGCGCGACGAGCCAGGCGGCGGGATGGCCGGCGTTGATGTAGACCAGATCGCCGTTGGATTCCAGGTCGGCGTAGAACAGGGACACGAAGCGCGAGGACAGGGCGCTGCGGCTGATGACCCGGTTCAGGCGGCGCACGATCTCGGTGATCTTGAGCGCGCGCTCGGCCCCCATGCGGATCCCGGTCACCGTGTCGCGGGCGAGAAGGGCCGCCCCGAGGCCGTGGCCGCTGACATCGCCCACCGCGATGACCAGGGTGTCCGTCTCGGAGGACCCGAAGTCGTAGAAGTCGCCCCCCACCAGCTCTGCGGGGATGGAGCGCGCGGCGATGCTGAAGCCCGGGAACTCCGGCGGGAACTGCGGGAGCAACGCCTGCTGAATCTCGGCCGCCTGGTTGATGTCGCTCTGGAACCCCTGCACCGTGACCCGCAGGTCGATCGCGTTGTGCAGCGTGTGGAGGGCGAAGTCGAGGTCGTCCCGCTGCCACCCCGGACGCAGGCCGAAGGCGAGCACCCGGCGGGGCACGCTCTCCACGCTCACCGCGACCGACTCCGGCCCGCCGAGGCGCCCTTCGAGCTCCGCCGACTGCCCCTCCACCGTGCTGTCGAAGATGAAGACCCTGTGCTCCAGCACGAGCTGGAGCGGGCGGTAGTCCAGGGGGATGCCGAGCCCCAGGGACCGGGGATCGCGGGAGCCCACGCCGTGCACGATGCGGAACCCGTCGAACTCCTCCTCGTAGAGGCGTCCGCTGTCGATGAGGAGCGCATTGCCGAAGCGCGCGACGATCTCATCCACGAGCCAGCGGAACCAGCTCTGGGAGAGCGGATCGGGCTGCTGCTCGTGAAGCAGGCGCTCCAGCTCGCGGTAGAAATGCTTGGGTTGGAACAAGGAGGGTCTCCCCGAGGGCTCGGACGCGCCCCGGCCCGCTGCCGGGGCGCGAAGTCCGAGAGTCTAGCATGGTGCGCTAGCGGAGATCCCCCTGCGGGACGGCGGCCTCCACGGCCTTAAAGGCCTGGGCCAGGTCGTCGATCAAATCCTGGACATCCTCGATCCCGACGGAGTACCGGACGAGTCCGTCGGTGATCCCGGCCGCGCGCCGCTCCTCCGCGGGCAGCCCGGCGTGGGTCATGGAGGCCGGATGCTCGATGAGGGTCTCGACGCCGCCCAGCGAGACGGCGAGGGCCGCCAGCCGGACGCTGTTCATGAGCTGCTTGCCCGCCTCGAGCCCTCCGCGCAGCTCGAAACTGATCATCGACCCGGGGCCCTTCATCTGCCGCTCCACCAGCGCGTGCTGCGGATGGGACGGCAAGCCCGTGTAGCGGACCCAGGCGACCTCGTCGCGGGCCTCCAGCCAGCGCGCGATCCGGGCCGCGCTCTCCTGAGCGCGGTCGATGCGCAGGGCGAGGGTCTTGATGCCCCGGTGCACCAGGTAGGCCTGGTGCGGGTCCATGTTGCAGCCGATGAGGATCATCGTGTCGCGCAGGCGCTTGAAGACCGCCGCGTCCCGCGCAGTGAGGATCCCGCCCACGACATCGGCGTGCCCGTTGATGAACTTGGTGACGGAGTGCAGCACCACATCCGCGCCCAGGAGAAGGGGCTTCTGGAGGTACGGCGAGGCGAAGGTGCTGTCCACGACCAGGAGCGCCCCCTGGGCGTGGGCGATCTCGGCGACGGCGCGGATGTCGGTGACCTGCATCATCGGGTTCGACGGGGTCTCCACATAGACCACCCGCGTGTTCTTGCGGATCCCCTTGCGCACGGCCTCCAGGTCGGAGGTGTCCACGAAGGACGCGCCGATGCCGAACTTGGCCAGGTGCCTCTCCATGAGGGTACGGGAGGGGCCGTAGACCGAGGCCGTGCTCAGGATGTGCTGGTCACGCTCCAGGAGCGCCATGCAGGCGGTGGTCACCGCCCCCATCCCCGAGCTGGTGGCCACTCCGCCCACTCCCTCCTCCAGCTCGGCGAGACAGTCCTCCAGGGCGCGGATGGTCGGGTTGCCGATGCGGGTGTAGATGAACCCGTCCGCCCGGCCCGCGAAGCGGTCCGCCCCCTGCTGGGTGTTGTCGAACGCGAAGGTGGAGGTCTGGTAGATGGGGGTCACGACGCTACCCATCGGGTCCTTGGACATTCCCGCGTGCACGAGCTTCGAAATGAACCCCAGGTTCTTCGTCTTCATCGTCCTCTCCCCGTCAATGGCCGTGACCGTTGTGCGCGCAAGCGCCGTCCGTGGTGACCAGGTTCAGCGTTCCCGCCTGGAACGCCGCTATCGTCTTCTCCACCGTGGGTTGATCGGAGCGGTACACCTCCACCCCGGCGGCAAGCAGGTTGTTGAGGGCCCCGAGGCCGATTCCGCCGACCACGACGGCGTCCAGCTTCTCGCCCTGCAGCGACGCGAGAGGGGCGCAGCGGCCGTGGACATGGTGCTCGTTGCCGTTGCGCAGGGCGCGGCAGGCTCCGGTCTCGCTGTCGACGATCATGAAGAGCGGCGCGGACCCGAAGTGGGCGCAGACGCGGCTCCGGACCCCGCGGTCCTCCTCGATGGGAATGCAAACGATCATGGGTTCTTCTCCCTGGATGGTTCCTCGGCCTCGGATGGCGCGCCCTTCGGGTCGTGCACCCGACAGCAGCGACGGCCGCTCCTGAGCACCGGACCGCCTTCGATCCTCAACGCCTTGCCGTGCACGATGGCGTCGGCCATCTTGCGGTGGGCCGCGTCGAGGATCCGCCCGAAAGTGGGCCTGGACACGTTCATCTGCGCCGCAGCCTTCTCCTGGTAGAGCCCGTCGAGGTCGGCGAGGCGGATGGCCTCGAACTCGTCGAGGCTCATCACCGTCTCCTCGATCCCGAGCATGGGGATGCCGGCCGGCTTGAAGATCGAAGCGGCCGGGGTTCCGGCGATGCGTCTACGGCAGAAAGGTCTCGGCATACGGCTACCTCGGGGCAATTATGAACATATGATCATAATTGTCAAGGGCCCAGTCAGAGCGGGGCCAGCTCCATCTCGTACTGCGAGGTGAAGGGCCGGAAACCCTGGGCCTCGAGGAAGGCGCTCATCACCCGGTCCTCGTGCAGCACATTGACGAGTCGGACCCTGGGAGTCCCCTCGGGAAGCCCGGTCCGCAAGCGGGACAGGAGCGCCGCGCCGATCCCCCGGCGTCTCAGGTCCCGCCGGACGACCAGGCTCACGATCCAGTTGAGGAGTGGATAATACACGATGGCCCCCCCGAGACGGGTCCCCTCCCAGGCCCCATAGGCCAGCACCTCGTCGGGGATGCGCGCGATGGAGGCCGGGCTGTTCTCCCAGGAGGGCCGCCAGTCCATCTGATCCACCAGCGCGGTGAGGGCGCTCTTCTCCATGGGGCGGAGCTCGATTCCCGCAGGAGGGGCCGCGGTTCCCGCCGGGCCGCCGACGGGCCCCGATCCCTCCTCCATGTCCAGCTCGAAGCAGTCGAACTCGCGGGTGATCCGGAATCCCGCCTTGCGGTAGGCCTTGATCGCGGGCTCGTTCACCTGGAGCACCTCGAGGAGAAAGCGCTCCACCCTGCGCTGCGCGAGGCGGGGACGGGCGAACTCGAACATCTGCGCCGCGAGCCCCCGCCGGCGGTATTCAGGGACGATGCCCGTCGCGGCGTCGAAGGCCGCCGGAGCGCCGTCCCAGAGATCGATACCGGTCAGGGAGAATCCCACGAGCTTCCCGCCGTCGAAGGCGCCGACGCTGCAGTCCGCGTCCACGGCGTTCTTGATCATCCGGTTGCGCAGCCAGACCTCGGCCTGGGCACCCATGCGCAGGTAATAGTCGGCGAAGGCCTCGTTGAAGGCCCGCGCGATGTCCGAAAACGGGACACCGGTCAGGAACGCGAGCCGGGGCTCCTTCATACCCTCCATCGCCGCGTCGTGCGCCAGGGGCTCAGCTCTCGGCCGCCCAGCGGGCGGGAACGGCCGCGGCGACCCCCAATCCTTCCCGCCGGGCATGGCGGCGCAGCGCGGCGCGCACCAGCTGGCGGGTGAAGCCCTCGTGGCCGGCCGGATCGTTGGCCAGGCAGAGGTCGGCGCTCCCGGCGTCCTTGGGCGGGTAGTAGACCCCGCAGTTGGGGTTGATCTCCAGCATGTAGGGCGTCCCCCCGCGGTCGACACGCAGGTCGCAGCGGCCGAAGCTCGCCCCCTTGAGCGCGAGGAAGAACCGCGCCGAGGCGTCCCGCAGCCTCGCCTCCAGGATCGGGTCCTCCACTGGGAAGGAGGCCATCTTGCTGTAGTCGACCCACTTCATGCGGGAGTGCTTGAAGCTCTCCCCATCCGGGAAGCGGTACTGCATGGGGGTGTAGGTCGTGGGGCTCCCGGGGTCGTCGGGGTTCTCCGCCACGAGGACGGTGCACTCCGTGCCGTCGATGTACTCCTCGATGAGGGCGGTGCCGAAACGGGACATGATCTTGCGCGCCTGGCGCCGCAGGCCGGCCGGGGTGGAGGCCCGCGAGAACCGGCTCAGCGCGACGCTCGAGTAGCTGCTGTGGTGCTTCACGAAGAGGGGGAAGCGCAACGAGGCCTCGGCGCGCTCCACATCAGCCTCGGTTCTCGCGAAGACATAGGCCGGGGTCGCGATGCCCTCGTCGCGGCAGGCCTGCTTCATCATCTCCCGGGTCGGCTCGTAGAACTCCGAGGTGGCCCCGGTAAAGGGCACTCCATGCTCCTCGAGGGTCTGCACCACCTCGATCCCGGGCGTGGTCTGATCGGCGGCCCCGTCGCAGAGGTTGAAGAAGAGATCGTAGCCCTCCTCGATCAACCGCTTCACCTGCGCGGCCGAGGTCCACTTGTCCTTCAGCGTGGCCACATGCCAGGTCGCTTCGGGATAGAAGGGCCGGGGATCGCAGGGCCAGTCATCTTTGGGGAACGGGACGGCGAGAAGGTCCTGGTTGGTGAGCAGGCAAATGCGCATGGCGCGGGAGATTACTCGTTCTCCCGCGCGCCTGTCCATGCCGGCCGCCGCGCCACGGCCGCCCTCCGGCTCCGGCAAGACTTGACTTGCTTCGGCCGGCGTCGCATAGTTTGCACGGAGTCCGAACAAAGCCTGGATCGGCCCTGTCCTCCCCGGCCTCGGCCCTCCGGCCCGAATCGCCCCGACCCGAACCTGGAGGCGAGGGATGACCCTCAGAAGCTCGATCTATCTTGCTGCGACCCTGGCTCTGACGGTCCTCTGCGCCGCCGGCTGCGAGAGGGACACCTCGGGTCTCCAGCCCGTGCCCGCCGACACCGACCCCATCGTCTTCTCCGACACCTTCGGCAAGGGGGTCGACTTCCAGGCCTTCCTGGGATCCAAGACCGACGCGGTGTCCATCGATCCGGTCGAGAGGCACTTGGGCTCGGCCTCGCTCAAGGTCACCGTGCCGGCGCCGGGCGCTACCTCCGGGGGGTACGCGGGCGGAGCGTTCACCGCGCGGTACCAGCGCGATCTGTCCGGGTACAACGCCCTGACCTTCTGGGCCAAGGCGAGCAAGGCCCTGACCCTGGACATCGCCGGCCTCGGCAACGACAACACGGGGACCTCCAGGTACGAGGCGAGCCGCAGCGCCATCGCGCTCACCACGAACTGGACGAAGATCACCGTTCCGATCCCCCTCCCGGAGAAGCTCGACTACGAGCGGGGGCTGTTCTACTTCGCCGAGGGGCCGGAGGGAACTGCCGGTTCCACCGTCTGGTTCGACGAGGTCCGGTTCGAGACCGTGACGAGCATCGGCAACCCGCGGCCGGGCATCGCGCCCATCATCGTCGGCGCGTTCGTGGGCGGAACGGTGACCGTGACGGGCACCCGGACCACCTTCACGGTGGACGGCACCGACCGCACCATCGACCACTCCCCCGGCTACTTCACCTTCACCTCCTCGAACGAAACCGTGGCCGTCGTGAGCGACGGGGTCATCCAGGCGGTGGGAATCGGCACGGCGACGATCAAGGGGAGCCTGGGGACGGTGGAGGCGGCCGGAGGGCTGACGGTGAATGTGACCGCGGCCCCTACCGAGCCTGCTCCCACGCCCACCCTGCCCGCCGGCGATGTCATCTCTCTCTTCAGCAACCGGTACACCAATGTCCCGGTGGACACCTGGTCCGCGTCCTGGGACATGGCCGATGTGGGCGATTTCAGGATCTCCGGGAACGATGTGAAGGCCTACACCAACCTGACCTACGCCGGGGTCGAGTTCACCACCAGCCCCATCAACGCCTCGGCAATGACCCACCTCCACCTGGATGTCTGGCTGCCGCAGGGCGCGTATGTAAAGATCAAGCTCGTGGACTTCGGAGCGGACGGGGCCTACGGCGGCGGGGACGATCGCGAGCAGGAGCTCACCTTCAATGCCTCGTCGACGCCGCCGCTCGCGATCGGGACCTGGTGCCCGCTCGACATCCCGTTGACGCGATTCACCGCAATCCCGGAGCGGGCCCATCTGGCCCAGTTCATCCTCTCCAGCGATTCGAAGACCCTCTATCTGGACAACCTGTACTTCCACCGGTAAGCCGTACCCGAGCCCAGGAGTAGAGCGGAATGAAGCGGGGCGCTAGAGCCGCCGGGAGAAAGATCCCCGGCAACGGAACACGCCCGCGCCCCCTCGCGGGGTCCGTGCTCCGGATGATCTGGCGTCAGCGCCGCATCTCCCGCGCGGAGATCGCCCGCCGCACCAGGCTCTCGCGATCCACCGTGTCGGAGATCGTCGGCACCCTTCTCCCCACCGGGCTCGTGGAGGAGATCGGCATCGGGCCGTCCCGCGGCGGACGCCCCCCGATCGTGCTCGAGTTCCGCGACGACGCCTGCGCCATCCTGGGCGTGGAGATGGGCGCCGCACATGTCACGGTGGTCCTGACCGACCTGCGGGGCCGCACTCTGAGATCGCGACATCGGAATCATCCGGTCCGCACGGATCCCGAGGGGACCCGCGCCCTCATCGCGAACCTCTGCGCGGATTGCCTGACCGCCTGGCCCGGCGGAGCGGAGACCTTGCTCGGGATCGGAATCGCGCTCCCCTGCCCGGTGGATCCCCGCCACCCCAACCGCCTCTCGGAGGTCGTGCTCCCCGATTGGCATGGGGAGAGCGCGTTCACCGACCTCCTCGCCGGGTTTGGAGTGCCGATCCTGGTCGACAACGACGCGAACCTCGGCGCGCTGGCGGAGCACTGGTGGGGGGCGGGCCGGGGGGTCGACGACTTCGCCTATGTCAAGGTCGCGACCGGCGTC
>CAZWKH010000108.1:0-8246 GCA_964633885.1 uncultured bacterium
CGTTCATGGCAGGCACCCATCCGCGCCCCGGGTTCGCACCCGGGGCGCCGGCGGACTTAGGGAATGATGAAGTGGACTCGGCGATTCTGGGACCAGGCGCTCTCGTCATGGCCCAAAGCGAAGGGCTTCTCCTCGCCATAGGAGATGGTGCTGAGCCGCGAGGCGCTGATCCCCAGGTCGCTCAGATAGCCCTTCACTGCTTCTGCGCGGCGCGGCCCGAGAGCCAGGTTGTAATCCTCGGTGCCGCGCTCGTCACAGTGGCCCTCGAGGGTTACCTTCGCGTCCGGGTTTTCCTTGAGAATGCGCGCGTTCTCCTGGAGTAGGGCACGAGCGTCCCCCCGCAACTCTGCCTTGTCGTAGTCGAAGAAGACATCCTTCACATTCGACTTCCAGGCCAGGAGATCCTCGCGGACCTCAGGGGCGTCGGCCGGGGTCGGCGACGGGATCGTCTCCGAGGGCGTGGTGCGGTCGATCTCGACCGTGGGCTCGGGCTTCTTGCCACAGCCGACCGCTAGGACCATCGCCAGGCCCGCCGCAGCCATGAGCGTCATATTCTTTCCGACTGTCTTGGTCATGATCCCTCCTTTGGAATCCAGATGCTTCTTCCCGGAGCCTACCCGGCCCACGCCATGGAGGCAAGAGCGGAGCCAGAAACCCCGCAGGGGCACGGGAGGTTCCCCCGGCCGGTTCATCGCGCGGGCATGGGGGACCAGGCCGGCGCGCTGTTGTTCCCTCCTCCGGTCACCAGAGGCCGCACGGACCCGCCGTCCACATCCAGGACATAGAGGCCCTTCGCGCCGCCGCGCGTGGAGCTGAACACGACATGCCGCCCGTCCGGCGCCCAGCTCGGATGCTCGTCGCTGCCCGGCCCGCGCGTGATCTGCCGCTCCCCTCCCAGGCCGCTCGCGTCCACGACGCAGATGCGAAAGAGCCCGTCGCGGCGCGAGGAATACACCAGCCGGTCCCCCTTGGGAGACCAGTCCGCCTGATCGTTCCACTTCCCTTCGAAGGTCAGCCGCCGCAACCCGGTGCCATCGGCCTCCATCACATAGACCTGGGGCGTGCCCGAGCGGTCGGAGGTGAACGCGATGCGCCTTCCGTCCGGGGACCAGCAGGGCGAGGTGCTGATGCCGCTCGAGCGCGTGACGCGGCGGCGGTTGCGGCCCGAGAGGTCGGTCAGGTAGATCTCGCTCTCCCCGCCCTCGGTGTGGCTGTAGGCGAGGAGACTCCCGTCCGGATGGCAGGCCGGAGCCCCCTGCACCCCCTTGCCTCCCACCACCGGCCGCTCCTTGCCCCCGGCGAGGTCCAGGGAGTACATGTCCGGGTCGCCGCCCTTGTAGGAGACGAAGACGAGCGCCGACCCGTCCTGCGTCCAGTCCGGGGAGAGATTGATCGCTCCGTTGCGCGTGACCGGGTGCATCCCATGCCCGTCGTAGTCCACGACGAAGAGCTCCTTGTGCCCGGCGCGGTCGGAGACGAAGGCCACGCGGGTCCGCGAAATGCCCGGCTCGCCGGTCAGGTAGAGCAGGATGTCGTCGGCGAAGCGGTGCGCCGCCTCGCGGAAGTTCTCTGGGCGGGTCCGGTACTCGCGGCCGAAGATGAGGGCGCGCGCCGGGAGCGACTCGAGCGATCCGAGGAGCACGAGTTCCCCGCCGGTCACCCGCACCTCCCCGCGCACCAGGGCCTGGGCCCGCATCGCGCCGAGGGAATCTCCCGCGGCCATGCGGGGGATGGTGTACAGGGTGAAGGCGCCGGACAGGTCGAGGTCGTTGGAGGTCACCCCCTGCACCGCCCGGGCGTCGTCCACCGTGGCTCCTGGGCCGCGCAGGAAGTCCTCGAACACGAGCCGGATGCGCGCAAGACCGGTGTCCGTGATGACGACCCGCTCTTCGGACTGCAGCGCGCTGCCCGATTGGGCCGAAGCGGTCCCCGGCCAGATCCCGGGCAGGAAGAGACACAGCGCCACCCACTGGGCGCGCCGGCGAGGACTGGGCCAGTTCACGGTTCGTCTCCCAGGCGTTGAAATACCGCGGTAATGCCGAGCTGGTCGCCGGCGTAGGCCTGTGGCAAGGGAGGGAGCTGCCGCACCTCCTGAACCGCACGCTCGACGGACCGATCGTAGAGGCTCCACCCCGAAGGCTCCTGGAGAAACGGCTGCAGGATGGTCCCGTCGCGGCGGATGATGAAGTGGATCGTCGCGCGGGTCACCCCCTGGCCGCCCGGCGGCCGGACCCAAGCCTGGGCGAGGCGGCTCATCACGATCTGCAGGTAGTAGTCATGCTTGAAGTCGGACTGGTCCACCATTCCGAGGGACACGGGGGCCTCGGGAGCGTCCACCGGCGGGGTCTGCTGGACTGGGGGCTGGTCCGGAAGCGCGGGGTTCGGCTCCGGCTTGCGCGGCTCTGCCGGGACGGGCGATTCCTTCTGCACGGGCTTATCCGGCTTCTTCTTCTCCGGTATCTTGACCGCGTCCGGCTCTTTGGGCTTGTCGGAGGGGGCGGGCTTCTTCTCCTGCGCGCGCGGAGGCGTGCGCGCAGGCACCGGCGGCGCGTAATTGGGCTCGGGCCACTCCACCAGGGCCACCTGGTAGATGGGCTCTGCGTAGATGGGGCGCACGCGCGGCACGAGGGGAACCGAGACGAGGAGCAGAACGGCGACATGCGCACCCAGGCTCAGAGCCAGGCATCGGCTCATGCCGATGTCCTCGGCTCCCGGCCCGCGTGCCTCCTTACGCCGGCTAAGAGTCAAGACGCGTCTCATGGAGTTTCAGAGCATGCAGCCGCTGGGGCGCTGATCTCCTCCCTGGGCGGTTGGACCCGGATCGAGGCGGCGGGTTGCCTTGGCGCGCCGTCCTGCGCAGAATACCCCGCGTCCGGACATTCGTTCCAGGCGCCGTTCCACCGGTCTTTGGATTGTCCGCGGAGTCTCCACGGCCTGTCAAGGAAGCCACCATGGACCCTCTCAGCCCTTCCCGGCTCTCCCGCAGCGGCGCGGCGCGCCTGCTGGCTTCCATGCCGGCCCTCTGCGCGCTCCTGGCTCCCGCCCCCGCCGGCGGGGTGGAGTGGCTCCCCGGAAGGAGCCCCTATTCGAGACCCCTGGCGGATCCCCTGGAGCCCCGTATCGGCCTGACCTATGCCGCGAGCCCGGATCGGCTGGACGCGACACTTGGTGCGCCCATCCCCCTGGCGGCGTTCGGGCCCGCGTCCCTCCCCCTCACGGCGACGCTGGAGGGGCACAGCTTCTTCCGGCTTGGACGGGACGGCGCCTTCTTCCCGCTGCAGACCTTCGACGGCATCTTCGCCGCCGGTCTCGAGGCACGGCTCGGCTTCGGGGCGGCGCGGCTGCAGCTCGTCCACTGGAGCGCGCACCGGGCGGACGGCGACTCCACCGTCTCCTACCGCGGCATGACCTTCAGCCGGGAGTTCTGGAGCCTCGACCTGGAGGCCCGACGGGGCCACAGGATGCTCTACGGGGGGCTCGGCGCCTCCTGGCACAGCGTGCCGGAGGCGCGGGGCCTCAGCCTGCGCCTTGGAGCGCAGGGATCCTGGGGCGACGGAGACTGGCGCCCCTTCGCCGCCGTCCACCTCGCGGGGGACGCGGCGCACCGCATGCGCTTCGCGCAGACCGCCCTCCTGGGCGTAGAGACGGGCCGGGGCCCCATCCTCCGCCTTGCCCTGCGCGGGTTCTCGGGACCACGACCCCACGGGCAGTCCTGGCAGGAAATCGAGCGGTACCTCGGCGGCGATTTTTCGGTTTCCCAGTGACCGGAGGCCGGGCCCGGAATGGCAATGCTTTTGGTCCTATAATGCAAAATGTCTTTCTAATTGCTCTTTGCGCGGGCCCCCGCGCATCCGAAGGAAAACATGCGCGGTCGCGCGAAAAATGTTCGCCGCTCATTGTTGACGCGCCTCCGTAATGTTAGCATGATCGGCATCAGAAACAATTCTGAGCCGTTCCCGTCGGAAACGGCGATCGGGATTTGCGTGAGCATATTCAGCATGCGCGACATCATGGAGGAACGACGATGGCACGATCCGAGACGATGAGCCGCCGGGGCCGCCGCCCCAGCCTCAAGGTGGCGGCGAGAAAGGCCAACAGACTTCAACACGCGGTGAAGAACCTCCTGGGCGAGCTGGAGGATCTCGAGCGCAGGCTCATCCGCCTGGAGCAGCTCCTCGAGGCGAGCCGGAAGGCGGAGCGCGAGAAGCTCAAGAAGAAGCGCGCTGCGCGCAGCGCCGGCATCCGGGGCAAGGGGCCTAATGTGCGCGACCTCGCCTACCAGCTCTTGACGCGGCGCAAGAAGCCCCTCGGGATCCAGGAGATCTCCGAGTTCGTCCTCCAGGGCAAGAAGGGCAGGGCAGGAGCCAACTTCACGCAAAACCTCGGCGCGGCCCTCGCGCGGGACGGCAGGTTCCAGCGAGTGGGACGCGGCGTCTATTCCGTCAAACGATAGAGTTTGTAGGTTTGCCCCCCGGCCCGGGGTCTCTCTACGCGAGAGGCCCCGGGGCCGGTTTCCGACTTGACTTGGCCCGCGGCGATGCAGAAGAATCTTCCTTCAGCGAAGCGGAAACCCCGAAGCTTTCGCCTTCACGCCCGACCGCAATAACCATAGCGAAGCGACAGTGAGACCGCTTGCGGGCGACGGCGCGGACGAGGCCATCCGGGCTCCGCTTCATTTTTTTGCCCCGCTCCGCCCAGGGGTCCCGGCGCGATGCGCTTCGCCCCGGCGGCCGCAAGGACGAAGAGCATCCCTGATCCCAGGAGCCCCGCCGGGAGGGAGAGCCGGGAGGGAATGACGAAGGCCCGAAGCCTTGGGGCTCCGGGCCGTCCGATCATCGAGTGTGGTGCGGAAGAGGGGACTTGAACCCCTACAGGATTGCTCCCACAAGGCCCTCAACCTTGCGCGTCTGCCAGTTCCGCCACTTCCGCATGAAAGCCTGCCGTCAATTGCCTCCAGGTTCAGGAGTCGCAGCGGGCGGCGTGGTGGGCGCCGGCTCCACGGGTGCGGCGCCGCCGGCCGTCCCCGATCCGCCCGGAATTTGAATGGGCGGAAGCTCGGAGCCTCCACTCACGGGGATCCCCTGATCGCCGGCGGGGATCTCCAGAGGCTGGGTCGAAAGGGGCGGCGCCTCCGTCGACACCTCCTCCTGCCCGGTCCGGATCACACTGCGAGGACCACCCCGCGTGCCCGCCATGAGCGCCAGGACGAGGGAGGTGGTCATGAAGGCGATGCCGAGTACCGTGGTGGCCTTGCTCAGGAAGGTGGCCGCCCCCCGCCCGCCGAAGAGGGTCTGGCCCGCGCCGCCCATTCCTCCGAAGGCGCCGGCCAGCCCGCCGCCCTTTCCGGACTGCAGCAACACCACGAGGATGAGCACCAGGCAGATCAAGAGGTGCAACACCAGGATCAGACCGTAGATCACTCGACAAACCTCCGGTTTCGCGGGGACGCCTCGGGCCGATCGGGCGCGGGGCCCCGCGAAGGACGAAGCAGTCTACCAGCGGGCCCCTGACGCGTCAACCGGACCTTGCAGTCCCCGGGAGAACCGCCCGCAGAATGGGGAGGAAGGTCTCAGGCTTGAGGCACGCCCCACCTACCAGGGCTCCATCGATGTCCAGCCGGGCCAGGAGCTCCGCCGCGTTGTCCGGCTTCACGCTGCCGCCGTAGAGGATCCGGACCCCGGCGGCCACCTCCGGACCCAGCACCCCGGCAAGTTCCCGCCGCAGGTGGGCGTGAGCCTCCTGGGCCTGATCGGGGGTCGCGTTCCTTCCCGTGCCGATCGCCCAGACCGGCTCGTAGGCGACCACCAGCCCGGCCGGATCGGGGACGATGAGCCCCCCCAGGGAACCCACGGCCTGGCGGGTGAGCACGACCTCCGTGGCGCCCGCCACACGCTCCTGCTCGGTCTCACCCACGCAAACGATGGGAATCAGACCCGCGGCCAGGGCTGCCTCCGCCTTGCGCCGCACGGCGGCGTCGGTCTCGCCGAAGAGAGTGCGCCGCTCGGAGTGGCCGAGAATGACATAACGGCAACCGGCTTCGCAAAGCATCCCCGCAGCGATCTCCCCGGTGAACGCCCCCGAGGCCTCCCAATGCATGTTCTGGGCCCCCAGCCCGATGCGCGTGCCGGTGAGCACCGCCGCGGCATCGAGCAGCCAGGGGCTGGGCGGGCAGTAGACCACCTCGCATGCAGGGGGGGCGAGGCTCAGATCGCGCTTGAGCGCCTCCAGCACCCCAACCAGCCCGGCGCGGGTGAGGTTCATCTTCGCGTTGCCCGCGACGAGGGGCTTGCGCATGGCTCAGGACCTCTCGGTAAGCGCGGCCACGCCGGGCAGGATCTTGCCCTCCAGGAATTCCAGGAAGGCTCCCCCGCCGGTGGACACATGGGAGTAGGCGGAGTCCGGGATCCCGGACTGCGCGATCGCCGCGACGGAGTCTCCCCCGCCGACCACGCTTACGCCTCCCCTCGCCGCCACCTCGGCCACCGCCTGCGCGATCTCCACGGTACCGGCGGCGTAGACCGGAACCTCGAAGATGCCGAGGGGGCCGTTCCACACCACCGTGCGGGCGTCGGCCAGCTTCTCGCGGAACAGATGGATGGTGCGCGGCCCGATGTCCCCACCCAGGAAACCGGAGGGAATCGCGGCGGATTCGGTAGCGCGCACCGGCGCGCTGCCGTCGGCGGCGGTTGAGACCATCGAGTCGACCGGGAGCACGATCTCGACGCCCGCCTTCTGCGCAGCGGCCAGCACCTGCCGCGCCATGTCGATGCGATCCGGCTCCACCAGCGAGTTGCCGATCTCCATCCCCTGCGCGCGGTAGAAGGTGTAGGTCATCCCGCCCCCGACCAGGATGCGGTCCACTTTCCCGAGCAGGTTGGTGAGGACATCGATCTTCCCCGAGATTTTCGCCCCGCCCAGAATGACCACGAAGGGCCGCCCGGGCTCCGCCAGGGCGAGACCCAGGTAGTGGAGCTCCTGCTCCATGAGCACCCCGGCCGCCGCCTGCGCGAAGTGCCGCGTCACTCCTTCCGTGGACGCGTGGGCACGGTGCGCGGAACCGAAGGCGTCGTTGACGAAGAGATCCCCCAGCCTGGCGAGCTCGGCGGCGAAGCCCGGATCGTTGGCCTCCTCCTGCGGGTGGAAGCGGAGGTTCTCCAGGAGGAGGACCTCGCCGGGCGCCAGCTCGCGGCTCATCGCCACCGCCGCCTCCCCGATGCAGTCCTCTGCGAAGCGGACCGGTCGGCCGAGGAGCCCGCTGAGGTGCGCCGCCACCGGTCGGAGCGAGTATTTCGGGTCGGGCTTGCCCTTGGGGCGGCCGAGGTGCGACATCAGGATCACGCGAGCCCCCCCCTCCAGGAGCCGACGCAGGGTGGGCAGCGAGGCCGTGATGCGGGAGTCCTCCGCGACCCTCCCGTCCTTGAGGGGAACGTTGTAGTCGACGCGGACCAGGACGCGCTTCCCCTTCACCTGCAGATCCGCGAGGGTGAGCTTGTTCATGGCGCTAGCCGCGGTTGGCCATGTAGTGAATGAGATCCACGACGCGGCAGGAGAAGCCCCACTCGTTGTCGTACCAGGAGATCACCTTGACCAGGTTCCCGTCCATCACCTGGCTCATCTTGCTGTCGTAGACGCTCGAGTAGCTGCTGTGAACGATGTCGGGGGAGACGAGTTCGTCCTCACTGTACTGGAGGACGCCCTTCAGGGGGCCCTCGGCGCCGGCCTTCACGGCGGCGTTGATGGCCTCCACGGTGGTTTCCTTCGCGAGGTTCACGGTGAGGTCAACGGCGGAGCCGGTGGGCACCGGGACGCGGAGAGCGTAGCCGTGCAGCTTGCCGGCGAGGGCCGGGATAACCAGGCCGATGGCCTTGGCGGCGCCGGTGGTGGTGGGGATGATGTTGACGGCGGCGGCGCGGGCGCGGCGAAGGTCCTTGTGAACCTGGTCGCAGACCTTCTGGTCGTTGGTGTAGGCGTGGACCGTGGTCATGAAGCCGTCCTTGATGCCGAAGGAGTCGTTGAGAATCTTGGCCACGGGCGCCAGGCAGTTGGTGGTGCAGGACGCGTTGCTGATGACGGTGTCCTTGGCCGGGTCGTAAACGCCCTCGTTCACGCCCATCACGATGGTGGTGACGTCGCCCTTGGCCGGGGCGGAGATGACGACCTTCTTGGCGCCGCCGGCGAGGTGAGCCTCTGCCTTGTCCTTGGCGGTGAAGAACCCTGTGGACTCGATGACGACGTCCACGCCAACT
>CAZWKH010000109.1:0-8246 GCA_964633885.1 uncultured bacterium
CGATTGGCTCTCGCGCTTCTCCTGGCCGCGCTCCCCTGGGGCGTCACCGGCTGTGTGGGCGCGTTTTTCCAGCAGCCGGTGAATGTCGAGGTCACGCGGGAGGAGGTGGAAGCTCTTCGCCGCGAGCAGACCGAGCTCCTCGCCCTGGTGCGGGAGATGAAGTCGCAGCTCGACGCCCAGAGCGAGACCACCACATCGACCCGCGCCGACATGAATGCTCAACTCCAGAGCATCGAGGAGCGGATCGAGACCCTGAGCGCTCAGCTCGAGGATCAGGGGACGCGGATCGATCGCAGCCTGCGGCGCGTCGAGGATACCCGCGTGACCAGGCCGGCCCCCCCTGTCCGGGCCGATTCGCTGGGGGCCGGGACCCCCTCCGCTGGGGAGGAACCCCCACGCCCCGCCGGGACCGAGACGGAGCTTTACGACGCCGCCTACCGCGACTATTCCCGTGGCAATTATCAGCTTGCCGTGGCCGGCTTCCAGGACTTTCTCAAGACGCACCCCAAGTCCGACCGCGCCGACAATGCGCAGTACTGGCTTGGCGAATGCTATTTTGCCCTGGGCGATCTGGATCGTGCCGTCGAGGAGCTGCTCAAGGTCCGGGACCTCTACCCGGATGGGAACAAGTCCTGTGCGGCGACGCTCAAGGTCGGCTATGCCTTCCTGCGCAAGGGCGAGAACCCGACCGCGCGGCGCTACTTCGAGTCGGTAGTGCGGGAATGCCCGGGGACGGACGAGGCGCGGCTCGCCGAGGACAAGCTGGCTTCCCTGCGCTGAGCTGAGCAGCCGGGTTTCAGGAGCGGGCGAGGACTTCCCGGAGCCGGCGGGCGCTGCTCCCCGGGCCATGAGTGGCCGCCCGCCCCCGCCGTCCGCCTTCCCCCAGGCTCCGCCGCCGCTGCGGATCGGCCGCGAGCCCCCGCCATGCCTCGGCGAGGGCCAGGGGGTCGGCGGGGGGGACCAGGATGCCGCTCACGCCCTCCTCCACCGCCTCGGGGATGCCCCCCGTCCTCGTCGAGAGCACGGCGAGCCCCGACGCCGCCGCTTCGAGGAAGACGATCCCGAACCCCTCGATGTCGTCCTCCTCGGGCCGTTCCCGCGAGGGCGCCGCGAAGAGATCCGCCCCGCGGTAGAGCAGGGGCAGGGTCTCCTCGTCCACCGCGCCCAGGAAGTCCACGCGGTCTGCCGCCTCGCGCTGCCGGGCCAGGGCGCTCCAGGGGCTCATATCCCCCGGACCTGCCACGGCGAGCCGGGTCCCGGGCGGAAGCCCGGGGAGCGCGGCGAAGAGATCGCCGAGCCCCTTGCGCTCGACGAGGCGGCCCACGAAGAGAGTGACGAACTCCTCTTCTCCCCATCCAAAACGCCGGCGGAGCGCCGCGCGTTCGGCGGGGTCGGCGGCCGGTCGAAAGCGCGCGGTGTCCACCTCGGGGTGGACCACCCGGATGCGGTCCGCGGGAAGGCCTTCGCGCCGAGCGAGGCCAGCGGTGCACTCGCTGTTGACGATGTGGAGACGCGCGGCCTCGGCGAGGCGGCGCCATGTCCCGCGGCGCCATGCGCTGCCGCGCCAGCGTCGCGCGGTGCGCAGGAGATCGTTGCCGTGATAGACCACGGCGAAGGGGAGGCCCGCGCGCAGAGCCAGGCGATGCGCGAGGGGGGCGAAGGGACGGATGTTCCCCGCGACGATCCAGCTGAAATCCTCGCTCCGCAGGACGCTTCGGGTCCTGGCCCCCGCGCGGTAGAGGTTCCAGGCCCGGTGGGACGCCCCGGCGTCGAACGGAAGGGGGAGCAGGTCGTGGTCGCCCTCCCGGCCGGGTGGACGGCCCTCCCAGCTCCCGGCCGCGACCATGCAGTCGGAGCCCAGGCCGCGGGCCAGGTCGGCGTAGTAGCGCGCCATGCCTCCCGGGCGCGGGGGAAAATCCTGGGTGAGGAGCAGGAGCTTCACGCGAGACTCCGGGCCCGCGCCCCGCGAGGGCGCATCAGGTCCATCCCTCGAGCAGGGTGTCGCGGAACCGCGGGTAGAGGGCGCCGACCGAGTAGTCTGCGGTTACCCTGGCCCGCCCCGCCTCCCCGAATCCCAGCGCCATGCGCGGGTCTCCGAGGAGGGCGTCCAGGGCCCGCTCCCATTCAGGCGCGTCCGCGGCGAGAAAGCCGTCTTCCCCATGGCGCACCAGCTCGCGGTTCACCCCCACGGGCGAGGCCACCACGGGGAGGCCCGCCGCCTGGTAGAGGAGGATCTTGAACCCGCACTTGCCGCGGTTGAAGGGCGTGTCGAGGAGAGGCATGAGACCCGCCGTCGCGCGCCCGAGGAGTGCCCTCTCGGATTCGGGACTCCAGGGCGAGAAGCTGGCGCCGGAGGGAAGCCGGTCCGGTGCGCGATCGGCCATGACCACCAGCTGCGATTGCGGCCGGCGGGGGTGGACGCGCTCCCAGGCCGGCCAGACGAGGTTCAGGCTGGGAAGACCGGCGCGGCTTCCGATCCATGCCACCAGGCCCGCGGTACGGCGCCCCGCCGGACTCGGCACGACCCGGTCCGTGTCGACGGGAGTGGGGAGGAGGACCGCGCGCACGGGTTCGGCGCAGGCCGCGGCAAGGGTCGCGTTTCCCGCCAGCACCCGCCGGGCGGCTGCGGTGACGCGCCGGAAGCGGTCCCCGTTGCGGCGGTCTCCCTCCCCGTCCAGATAGACCGCGTCGTCCACATCGTAGAGGAGCCGCTCCGCCCGGGCGGCGATCCAGGCGAGCTCGGGGCCGGCGAAGAGCTTCTTCTGCAGCAGGAGCCGGTCGGAGGAAGTGAGCCCGCCGAAAAGCGGGAGCCGCGGCAGGAAGCCATGGGGGATCGCGCGGACCCTTGGACGGATGCCCTCCGCGGCGAGGCGGGGCAGGTACTGGTGGATGCGGAGCCGCGTGCTGGCGGTGCTCTCCCCTCCGATGGTCCAGATCGTCAGGCGCCGGCTCATCGCGCGCCCCGCGCGCGGTCCATGCCCTGCAGGAGGGCTTCCACTCGGTCGACCATGGTCTCCTGGTCGAAGTCGCGTTCCGCGCGCCGGCGGGCCGCCGCGCCGAGGCGCTCGCGCAGGGCGGGGTCGGCGAGAAGCCGCGCGAGCGCCTCGGCGAGGGCGCGCGCGTCGCCGGGAGGAACGAGGAGTCCCTCGACGCCGTCGGTCACGGCCTCCTCGGTACCGCCGATGCGCGTGGCCAGGATCGCCTTCCCCTTGGCCATGGCCTCCAGCACGCTGTTGGGAAGCCCCTCGCCGTCGAACATGGAGGGATGGGCGAGGACATCGGCGTCCTCGAGAAGCTCGTCGAGATCTCTGTGGAAGCCCAGGGCCCGCACCCGCCCGGCCAGCCCGAGCCGCCGCGCGGACTCCAGCATGGCGCCCTCGGGATCGCCCTCCCCGATCAGCACCAGCCAGGGCGCAGGGGTGGTGGGTGCGAGCGCGGCGAAGGCCTCGAGGAGTACGGGGATGCCCTTGACCGGCGAGATCTGCGAGGTGGTCACGACCAGCGGCGCCTCGCGAGGGACCCGCGCCGCGGCGCGCAGCGCTCCCGTGCCGATGCCCGGACGGAACCGCGCGAGATCGAGCCCGTTGGGGATGACGGTCACCCGCTCGGCCGCGCGCACCCAGGGGAACTCCGCGAGCCGGGCGGCGATGACGCGGGCAGGCACGAGGATGCGATCCACATAGCGGCGCTGCTCGAGTCGCACGCGCCAGCGATCGCGCAGGTCCCCGCCGGCGCCGACCCGCTGCAGCACAGGGATCCGCCTCGCCCGGCAGACCGGCCCCGCGATGCGGTTGTCCTTGGACACATTCGTCACGACGACCGAGGGAGGTGCCTGGTCGAAGAGGCGCCGCAGGGCGCCCATGGCCAGCGGATTCCAGTCGGGGCCGAAGCGGAGCTCGGTCACCTCGAGACCGCTCTCCCGCGCGGCCGCGGCGAAGATGTTGCCGCGGGCCACGACGAGATGGACCTCATGCCCGCGGCGCTGCAGGCCCCGGGAGACGCGCAGGGTCCAGCTCTTCACCCCGCGCCAGCGATGGGTCGAGTTGACGAAGACGACGCGCATCGGTCAGGAGCCGCCGAGGAGCCAGCGGAACCACCAGCGTCTCGCCCAGCCGCGGTCTTCCGGCCCGGGCGGGGGGACGCTGCTCCGGCGCAGGTCTGCCGTGATCTCCCAGGGAAAGCAGAGGAAGCTTCGGCTGTGCCCTACGGCACCGCCGTAGCGGCGGATGCGTTCGAGGTTGCGGCGGCGGACCTCCCGGCTGTGCGTGGAATCGCGGTCCAGGGAGTGGCCCGGGTCGGTCGCGTGGCGCTCGCGCAGGAGGCAGGGGAAACGGGAAGGGAGCCGGCGGAGCCTCGTGCCGTGGAGCTTCTGCCACTGGAAGAACATCGGGTCGCTGCCGTAATGGCCACAGAGCTCCTCGTCGTAGCCGAAGAGACGCAGGAACCTTCCACGGGACATGCAGTGGATGTTGGTGGGGACTCCCAGGACGGTGCCGTCGGCGCGTCGCCGGTGGAAGCGGAAGAGGGACCGGCCGGGGTCCTTCATCTCGAGCAGCCGACGCAGGGTCGCTTCCGGGAAGCGGTGGTCGATGTCGGTGAAGAGGATCTTCTCCGAGCGCGCGCAGACCGCGCCGAGGTTGCGCCCCCCGGCCCAGTTCCAGGGGATGTCGGCGGTGACGCGCAGGAGCAGAAGGTTCAGGTCGAGGTCCAGCGGCACCTCGACCGGGACGGGGGAGCCGTCGTCGACCAGGACGAACTGGATCCGGTCCAGCAGCTGGGAGGGAAGAGCGGCGTACTCCCGCATCCATTCGACGAGCGAGTCGTCCCCCTCGCGCTCGAAGTAGTAGCTGGCCACCATGGTGAGCCGGATGTGGGAGTGGTCGCGCCGATCCAGCCCCGCCACGGGGCCGGCCGCAGCCTCTGCTCCCGCAGCCCGGCGAAGAGGCGTGGCGGACCGGTCCGGGGCCGCGGCCTCCGCCCCGTAGGGCACGTACTGCTTCTCCTCGACCAGCGCCGAGCCGAAATGCAGGTTGATGCGCCGCTTGATCGCGGCCCGCCGGTCGTTGGTGATGTACACCTCTCGCGCGAGGCGGACGAAGCGTTCCGAATAGTCTCCGTCGCGTTCCAGCACCCGCAGCGCATCCTCGATGCGCCAGAGGGCGCCGTTGACTTCTTCCAGCTCCCCTTCCATGCCGGGGTCCCGCAGGCCGCTGGCGTCCGCGAGCGCGGTCAGCTCCTCGAGCTCCCGGTCCACATGGGCGCGCTTCCCGGGGTCCCCGATCTCGCGCTGCTTGATGCGCAGGATGGTGATGCGGTCGATCAGGTCGCCGACCGAGACGGGGGCGGAGATCAGCATCTCAGCCCTCCGCCCGGTCCAGGCGGGGGATCTCCTCGTCCCGGAACTGCAGGGTGTAGAGCCGGCGGTAGAGGCCGGGGCGGTTCAAAAGCTCGGCGTGGGTGCCCGCCTGGACGATGCGGCCCTCGTCCAGGACGAGAATGCGGTCTGCGCGCATGACGGTGCTCAGGCGGTGGGCGATCACGAAGGTCGTGCGGCCGGCCAGCAGCCGCTCGAGGGCTTCCTGGACGAGGTTCTCCGATTCCGTGTCCAGGGAGGAGGTGGCCTCGTCGAGGATGAGGATGGCCGGATCGCGCAGCACCGCGCGGGCGATGGCGAGCCGCTGGCGCTGTCCCCCGGAGAGCAGCACCCCCCGCTCTCCGATGAGGGTGTCGTATCCCTGCGGCATTGCCGCGATGAAGTCGTGGGCGTTGGCGGCGCGCGCGGCGGCCTCCACCCGCGCCCGGTCGGCCCCCTCCGCCCCATAGGCGATGTTCGCGGCCACGGTGTCGTTGAAGAGCAGGGTCTCCTGCGAGACGATGCCGATGAGGGCGCGCAGATCGCGCCGCTGCAGGGCGCACAGGTCCACCCCGTCCAGGAGGACGCGCCCTCCCGTGGGATCGTGGAAGCGGGGGATGAGGTCCACGAGGGTGGACTTCCCGCCGCCGCTCGGTCCCACCAGGGCCGTGGTGGTGCCGGCCCGGGCCTCGAAGGACACCCCCCGCAGCACGGGGCGGGCGGGATCGTACTCGAAGGAGACCTGGTCGAAGGCCAGCTCGCTGCGGATCGCTTCCACCGGGCGCGCGTCGGGAGCGTCCGTCTCGACGGGCATGTCCAGCACCTCGAAGAGCCGGTCCGCGGCGGCGGCCCCCCGCTGGAAGCGCGTCACGACATTGGAGAGCTGCTTGAGCGGGTGAAGCATGGAGACGAGGGCGAGGAAGAAGACGAAGAACCGGCCCGGGGTCATCTCCGCGCCGCTGCTCAGCACGAGGCGCCCGCCGTAGTAGAGGACGGCCACGCCGATCGCCACGCCCCAGAACTCGGAGAGGGGGGAGGCAAGGCTGTCGAGCCCCATGAGGTGCTCCACGGTGCGCCGGTAGCGGCCGACTGCCGCCGCAAAACGCCGGTTCTCCTGCTCCTCGGTGCCGAACGCCTTGACGATGCGAATCCCTCCCAGCACCTCCTGCAGCGCCGAGGTCATCTCGGCGATGCGGGCCTGGGCGCGGCCGCTCTGACGCCGGAGCTTGGAGGCCAGTTTCCCGGTGATGAGCGCGATGGGGGGCACGACGAGGAAGCTGACCAGAGCGAGTCGCGGGCTCGCCCAGACCGTGATGGCGAGATAGACGGTCACCTGCAGAAGGTTGTGGGCGAAGTTGGCCGCGTTGTTGATGGTGAAGGCCTTCACCAGCTCGACATCGGTGATGAGGCGGCTCAGGAACTGGCCGCTTGGTACCCTGGTGAAGGTGGCGAGAGGAAAGCCGGCGACCCGCCGGAAGAGCTCTCCGCGCAGGGCCTCGGCGGCGCGCTGCTCGACGCGGATAAAGGCGATCTTCCGGCCGAAATCGGCGAGGTTCTTGAGGAAGACCGCGACCAGGGTGATCACGCAGAGCCAGGCCAGGATCTCCAGGGGCGGCGAGTGATCCTGGACGCGCCTCAGTCCGGCCAGGCCCGCGAGGCGTGCGGCGTCCAGTCTTGCGCGCAGGCCCTCGGCGCCCGCGTAGGCGTCGCGCGTCGCCTCCCAGGTCTCCGCGAGGCCCTGCCCGACCGGAAGCGGTGTCTCCACGCCCGCCTGCGCGCGCAGGAAGACCTTGTCCATGATGGGCAGCACGAGACCGATGGAGAAGCCGCTGAAGAGGGCGAAGAACGCCATGCACAGCAGGCCGGCCAGGATCGTCCGCCAGAGGGGCTTGAAGTACCGGCCAAGGCGCAGGAGGGTTCGCATGCGGGGGTCTAGATTAAGCCCCGGATGGGCGGGTCACAAGGCCTTGGCGGGAAGAGGGGGAGGGGGCGAGGCGCCTCGCCCCCTCCCGGGTTCAACGCAGGATGACCATTCTGCGCGACAGGCTCTCGCCGCCGACCTCCAGGCGGTAGGGATAGATCCCCGAGGCCACCTGCCGGCCCTGGCCGTCGCGGCCGTCCCAGGAGAGCTCGTGGAGTCCCGGAGGCTGCTCGCCGTCGACGAGGGTGCGTACCAGGCGGCCGTTCAGGTCGAAGATGCTCAGTCGCACGCCGCGGAAGGCCTCGCCCTCCGGCACCCGGTACCGGATGAGCGTGGACGCGAAGAACGGGTTGGGCGCGTTCTGCAGGACCAGGGGCCGCAGCTCGGGGCGCTCGTCGGGAACCGCAGTCACGGCGAGAATGTCGTCGTCCCACGCTCCGGTGTTCCTCTGGTTGCGCTTGAACATCGGCCACACCGCCTTGGACTGATTGAAGGTCCAGGGCGTGTCCCAGCAGTAGATCTTCTGGTCGAAGCTCTGCGCGACCACCTCGGTGAGGCCGTCGTTGTCCACGTCCCACACGGCGGGCGAGCCCTCCATCAGGTTTCCGGTCTGAATCGGGAACCCCGGGAGGTACAGCCCGGCCGCGTTGAAGCAGTGCAGCCGTCCGATCTGGTCGCCCACCACGACATCCAGGGAACCGTCGCCGTCCACATCCGCCACCGCCGGGCTGGATCGGATCGCGATCTTGTTGCCGAGGTTGTCCTTGATGGCCACGGGCCAGCCGGTGGGAATGGTCCCGTTGTTGCCGCGGAACAGGAAGAGGCTCCCGTTGGAGGCCCCGATCACGATGTCCAGGTACCCGTCGTTGGTGATGTCGGCCAGCGCCGGTGAGGAGTCCACATCCTGCTGGAGCTGGATCCCCACCGGGAACCCGGCGGCTGAGCTGCCGTCCGCGCGGATGGCGAAGAGCT
>CAZWKH010000110.1:0-8230 GCA_964633885.1 uncultured bacterium
AGACGTTGGATCCTGGGCCTTGCGATGCTGGCGGCGCTGGTCCCGGTCGCGGCGACGGCGGCGCCGGTGGTGTTGGAGCCGGCTGCGGTCGCGGTGGCGCCTGCCGCGCGGGGGGCGGCCGCGCAGATGGTGTTCGAGTTCGAGGTGTCCGAGCTGCCGCAGGGCGGCAACCGGGTGGTGGTGGAGGCGCTCCTGGAGTGGGAGGTGCCGGGAGTGTCCGCGGAAGGGCTGACCGAGTTCTTCGCGTACGCGCCCACGGAGTCGTGGACTGTCGTTGGCGTGGAGGCGGGGACGGTGCCCGCGTATGAGGAGGACGAACTCGCCCACTGGACGATCGATCCCCCGGACTACGCGCGGCACGGCGGGTTCGTGCGGCTCGATCTCACCCCGCTCGTGCAGGGGTGGGTCGACCGGTCGATCGCCAACCACGGCATCGTCGTGGTGTGCCCGACGCTGGATGCGGAGAGCCTGGACGGCCGTCTGGGGACGGCGCGCCTCATCGTGAAGTGCGGCTATCGGTTCGACACGGAGTAGTCGCTGGATGACTCAAGGGGCCGGCGCGGACACAATGTTTGCGTCGGCCCCGCGGTGTGTGGGCACACGGGTGCGCAACCGGGTGGACACGATGTGCGCCTGCGCGGCAAGCAAGGCGTTCGCCGTGCGCGCACAGCGGAGGGGCGCTTCAGCGGGACCCCGACGCGAGCACGCACGGCGACACCGCGCGCAGCCGCGACGGGCAAACGCGCCCCTACGAAATCAGCTTGTCCAGCACATCCTTGAGCCGCGCGACCTCCGCCTCCGTGTTGTAGTGCACGAGGCTCACCCGCACCACCCCCTTGTACTGCAGGAGGTCGAGCGCGTTGAGAAGCCGCACCGCGTAGAAATGCCCCCACCGCATCCCCACCCGGCTCTTGTCGATCTCCTTGACGAGATCCTCCGGGTCCGCGTCGTCCACCACGAAGGAGACGACGGGCAGGCGCTCCGAGGCGTGCCTCGGGTCCCCGTCCCCCACCACATGCACCCGGGGCTTGCTCTGGAAGTAGGTGAGCAGGTCGCGGGTGAGGCGCAGCTCATGGGCGGCGATGTCCGTGTAGACGCCCTCGAAGACATCCCGCACGGGGCCGGTGAAGCGCTTGGCCAGGGCGCGGAAGTAGCGCTCCAGCCCGTTCAGACCCGCCGCGGACTCGTAGGCCGTGCACCCCAGCTCGAACTTGTCCGGCACCTTGTCGTCGTCGATGAAGAAGTGATTCCAGCGCGGGATCTTCTTGAGCAGCTCGGACTTTCCGTAGAGCACCCCGAGGTGCGGCCCGAAGACCTTGTAGGCCGAGAAGACATAGAAGTCGGCGCCCAGGTTCTTCACATCCAGGAAGCGGTGCGGGACATAGCCCACGCCGTCCACGCAGGTCAGGGCCCCGGCGCCCCGGGCCAGGTTCACGACCTCCTTGACCGGCATCACATTGCCGAGGATGTTGCTGGAGTGATGGACCGCGATGAGCCGCGTCCGCTCCGTCATGAGGTCGGTGAGCTTGTCCAGCTCGAAGACATACTTCTCGGGGTCGATCGCCCAGGTCTTGATCACGATGCCGAACTGCTCGAGGTACTCCCAGCAGCCCACATTGGCCTCGTGCTCGCCCTGCGAGACGATCACCTCGTCGCCGGGTTCCCACCCCGCGCTCAGCGTGAGCGCGAGCATCCGCAGAAGCTGGCTGGCGTTGGCGCCGAAGACGATCTCTTCCGGAGCCGCACCGATCAGATCCGCCATGAGCCGTCGCGCGTTCCACACCGCCTCTTCCGACTTCTTGGACACCTCGTAGCTTGCGCCATGCTGCACATTGCTGCGCAGGAGGTACTCGCGAACGGAATCGGCCACCTGGAGCGGCACCTGGGTCCCACCCGCGTTGTCCATGAAGATCCACTCACCGGCAAGCGCGGGGAATTGCGCGCGCGCCAGCATCACGTCGAGGGCCATCGGATCTGTTTTCCTCCTGATGAGTCCGGGGAAGTCCCGGAAGACGATATCTCCCGGCCGAATCGCTGTGGGGATGCGGTATGGGTACGGGGGAAACGGGCCGCTAGTCTAGCAGCGCGGGGCCGGGGAGAAAAGGGAGGCGCCCCGTATCTCGGGGCGCCTCGCGGGAAACCGCTCAGGTTGCCTGGGTCTTGAGCGGTTCAAAATGGGTCGGGATTGGAGGAGTTCTTGGCGCTATGGCCGTCCTGGTCGTGGGGCCCATTCCCCTGATCGCGGCCCGGTCCGGGGCCGGGACGATCCCGGGCCGGGTCCTGTCCGGTCCCCATGCCCGGAGCGCCCTCGCGCCCGCTTCCCTCGCCGCAGAGGGCATCCAGTCCCTCGAAGAGCCGGTCCCGTCCGGCATGTCCCACGATCTCGGCCAGAACCTGGTCGATCACCTCGGGGGGCGCGCCCTGCCCATTCCGGCTCAACCGGCCGATGGCCCTGCCCAACCGCTCGAGATCCTCGCCGCGGTACCCGTTCCGCCAGGCCGCGTCCACCACTTCCCAGCATTTCTCCGGCCTCACCCCGGAAGCCGCCATCACGCCCAGCGCCAGCACCGGCGCCTGCGCCGCGTCCACCGGGCGGCGCTCATGCACCGCCAGCCGGATCGCGCGCTCGACCGTCCCTCCGGGCACGCCGACACCCAGGGCATAGGCCCCATGATCGATGGCCGTGAGCCGCGCGCGCTGTCCTTCATGATCCGCGGGGGCGGAGAGGGTCTCATCGAGGTACCGGGCCGCTTCCATCAGCCTGGCCTCCAGGCCATCCACCACCGTCTCGATCCGCGCGAAAGGGATCCCCTTGGCAAAGCCCTGCCGGTAGCGGCTCAGCACGGGCTCTACGGGAAGACGCAGTCCGGCCAGCCGTTCGGCCCGCCGCAGCAAAGCAAGAAGATCGCGGTCGGGCCTGTTGTCCGCGCCCGCGCCGGCAATGAAGTCGGCCAGAGCCGCCGGGTCCGCACCGAGGCGCACTGCGGAGGCTGCGCATTCGCCGAGCTCCCCCGCGAGGGGGGAGGCACCATAGAGGGCCAGGGCCTGGGAAATCGTCGGGGGGGAGACCGCCTCGGCCGAGGCCAGGGCCTCGGTGGGCGCCCCCGCCAGAAGAAGCAGCGCTCCCAGAGCCGCCGCCGTCGCACCCGTAATAAAGGGTCTCACTTTCATAACTCCTTGTCCTGATCCCAATTGAAGGGTGCGCCGCAGGGAGGGGACGGGCCCTTCGCTCCTTGTTGCGGAGTCAACCTTTTCGACGGCCGACCGCATTCGAAGGTTACAATTCCGACCCCATTCACCGCACATGAATGACCCCGTTCCGCCCGCCAAAACCGTCGTCCTCATAGCGCGGGGCATCCGGCGGACTGATCCATTCCCCGTCCACCAGGAAGGCGTAGCGCCAGACCCCGGCCGGGATGGGGACCAGGACCTCCCAGATGCCCTCCTCGCCGGGTCCCGCCATGGGAGAGCGCTCCCCGTCCCAGCCGTTGAACCCCCCCACCAGGGCGACCTTGCGGGCCTGGGGGGCGCGCAACCGGAACCTCACGCCGCGTCCGGTCACCTCCGGGGCCAGAGGCCCCGCGCCCTGGAGAGAGGGTCCCTTGCGGGAAGGCAGGACCGTCCCCAGATCGACCGAGATCCCCGCCGCCAGCCATACCTGGTCGAACCCGTAGTAGTCGTCGTTGGAGGTCTGGCGCAGGTAGGACGCATCCAGGAACACCCTGGCGCGCCGGTTGAGATGCCGCTCGAGGGACCCGCCGAAGCTCCATCCCTCGTCCCGCCGCACCCCGAGGGTGTCGAGGGTCTCGTCCGGGGCCAGGCTCAGGACCGGCGCGGTGTCGTAGCTGCGGTGGGCGTAGCTGAGGAAGCTCGTCAGCTTCAGGCTCCAGGGGAGATCCGTGCCCGCCCGCAGGACCAGCTGGGGACCCTGATACTCGGAGCGGTCCTGGTTCGAGGTGGTGCGCCGGTAGAGGAATTCGAGGCCCAGGAACCGCTCGCGGCCCAGACGGTAGAGGGCCCCGGTCGAGAGATCGATCTGCTGCTGCCACTCGGCGAGGGTCGAATCGGAGGAGGAGGGCCGCTGCGGGAAGCTCAACCAGGAGGGCAGGACCCCCGCGCTGAGGAGCCAGCGCGCGTTCGGCGTCCATGCCGCGCGCAGGCCGGCGCGTCCCATGTCCAGATCCAGGACGGAGCCTGAAGAGCCTCGGCGGGAGCTCCACCCGCTCGCGGTGACATCCATGGCCCACCGCGTGGAGATCTTCTGGCGATAGGTCCCGCCGAGGCGCAGATCCGAGTCGATCCCCTCCACTTGAGACCCGTAGCCCGTTGCGGCGACGGAACCGTCCAGGTCGAAGCGCCTGCGCGCTGTCTGGTCGGTCCAGCGCAGAAGGAGCCGCGAAGAGGCGGTGAGGAAACCCTCGGAGACCGGCGTCACCACCCCGATGTCGGGGCTGGACAGCACCTCGTCGTCATGGCCGGCGGTCAGCCCGAAGGTCCATTGCGGGGCGGCCCCCGCCGAGGGCGCGAAGAGGCCCAGGAGGAGCGCAAGGAAGAACAGTGCTGCCCGCGCGGCAGGGATCAGAGAACCAGGATGGCGTTCTTGTTCCCGAACCCGTCGTCCTGATACCCCATGGCGTGAGGGTCGGTCACCCAGTCGCCGTCGACCACGAACATGTACTCGTAGCGTCCGGGCGGGAGCTCCAGCGAGACGGACCAGACATCCTCCCCGACGCGGCTGAGCCGCGCATCGCAGACCTCCCAGCGATTGAAATCGCCGGCAAGGCACACCTCATTGGCGGAACCGGCTTCGATCCGGAACTCATAGCGTACCGTATTTTCACCGGCCGGGGCGCCGCCCTCGGGGAGAGTCGCCACCTCCGCGGGGCCCGACGGCAGAGGACTGCCGTCCGGGCGCACCGCGGAGTGGCGATTTGGAAGAGCCAACAACAGCACTAGAACCGCCAGCGAAGCTGCGACCGGAACCCAGTACCGACGCAGCCCACCGGCCCACCCGAGGTCCCAGCTCGGAGGTAGTTGGAGCCTTGGGACCTTACGGGAGGAGCGGGCCCGGGACGGAGTCTCGCTCATATCGCGTATGGCGCGCTCGACATCCTGGGCAATAAAGGACGGGGCCCGCGATGAGGTGGTCCGGCACCAGGTGTCGATGCGATGCAGTGCGTCCAACTGCCTGGTGAGGGCACTACCCGATCGTAGCTCCTCTTCGAAGGCAGCAGCTTCCGAAGAGGAAAGTTCCCCGTCCAAGTAGGCGTGAAGCCGAGGATCCATTTCCAGCGGTTCACGATCGTTCGTCATCGGTCCTTCACCACCGGTCCGAAGGCGCTCCGGAGCCGGCTTCCCTTTCAGACTTTGTACCCGTGGGTCCGCAGCGTCGCGAGAATCGCCTCGCGGGCTCTGTGCACCCGCACCTTCGCGTTGCCCGTCGAGATCCCGAGCGCCTCGGCGATCTCTCCGTAATCCAACCCTTCCTGGTGGCGGAGAAGGAAGGCCTCCCGATGCGTGGGCTCCAACGCGGCCAGCCCTGCCTCGAAATGTCCCGCCACCTCGTCGAACTCGACGGCCTCGTCCGGTCTCTCCGCCCTTGCCGGCGGTACCTGATCGATCTGATCGAGGTGGTCGAGACTCGTTTCCTGGGTCCGCAACCTGGCCGCCAGGCTCTCGCGGTGGTCGTGACAGACATTCACCGCGATCCGGTACAGCCATGTCGAGAACCGCGAAGCGCCCCGGAACGAATCCAGTGCCCGGTACGCTTTGAGGAAGCTGTCCTGTGTCAGCTCCTCGGCCAGGCCCGGATCCCGCACCATGCGGAGCACGAGCCCGTAGATCGCATCCTGGTTCGCGCGAACGAGCCGCCCGAAGGCCTCGGCGTCGCCCTTGCGCGACCGGAGAAGGAGCTCACGCTCCTCCCCGCGGTCGAGGGCGGCAGCCTGCCGAGGGGCAGACCGGCTCTTTCCGCGCTCAGCCGGCGGACGGCTACGATCGCTCAAGACCACCCCATATGCGCTCGATGCGCTGGTCGGTACGGGAGGAGGGACTGAGCTTCCCGAGCCGCCGGTTCATTCCTGTCCTTCGACGAAGCGAATCCCGTGGAGTTACAGGTAAACCCGACACAAGAGATAAGGTTACCCGGGTTGCATTTCCCTCAGAACGGCCATGCCGGCAGCTCCCGCGGGTATGGGCGGACCCACCCAGGTCTCCGCGCGAGAACTCTCGGAGCGGCCTCGCGTAACCGATCATAGTCGAAGCCGTCTCAAGTGTGTCCCAAGCAGGGCCCCGATGGGCGCGGGGCGGGTCAAACAATCCCCTGGGCAATAGAGGAGCTACTTGGATGAAGCAACGAATGGTGGACATGAGACGCTGGATTCCGGTCGTGGCGGCCGTCGCGATGATCGCGGTTACGGCAGGCTGCGGCTCGGAAGGCGACATCCTCGCCCCCGGCTCGGTGTCCGATTATGAGTTCAGCGCCCCGCCGGCCGGTTCCGGTCTGGGTCTCCTTGCGGTGGGCATGCAGTCGGTGGGTACGCTCAACGACAGCATGGGCGTCGGCGAGGAAGACACCACCGGGACGGCCCAGAACCGCCACGGCAAGCCGCAGCGGACCATCCTCCAGGACCTGATCCTTACCTTCGACTCGATCCGGATCTATCCCGCGTGCCACGACACGACGCTGGACGACGAGGAAGAGCCGGTTGGGGATACCGAGGCCGATCTGGATGGCCCCTGGGCCTACAGCCATGGGGACAGCGCCTGCGACTACATCGAGTTCCTCCTGGATCCGATGACGCTGAGCGCGGGCGCCCTGGACGCGGAGTTGGCCTTGCTGCTCGGGACTCTCGACCTGCCCACCGGCGACTACTCGCACATTACGCTGCACATCGCCGAGGCGTCCGTCGTGACCGAGGAAGGCGAGACCATCCCCGTCGGGCTGCCGGGCAACAACGAGTTCCTTAAGGTCATCGTGAAGTTCACGGTCGGCGACGGCCAGATCACGGAGATCCTCATCACCTTCGACCTGGCGCGGTCGGTGATCGAAACGCCTCCCGGCAGCAAGCAGTTCATCCTGCGCCCGGTGATGCATGGCTCCCATGGCCAGGGTGAAGGCTACATGGGCGACATGGGCCGCGGCGAGGGCGACGGCGACGGCGGGAGCGGCATGGGCGGCTACAGCGCCGGCACCGGCCTCTCCCTGCTGGGCGGCGACCAGGTCCAGCACCAGATCATCTCCTGGATCGGCAACGACAACGGCGAGCATGCCGAAGAGCCCGCCCGCCCGCGCACCGGGGTGGACGAGGAAGGGACGCTCAACCTCCTCGGCGACCAGGATCAGATCCGCGCCCAGGACGGCAGCTGCGACAGCACCTGCACCGGCGATCAGGATCCCGACCGGGACCGCGCCCGTGACGGCAGCTGCCAGACGACCATCGGAGAATGAACGATCGGGATGAGGAGATGTCCGGATGATGCCTAGTTAGAACGGTCTCTTGGCGCTGGAGACCCCATCGGCGCCGGCGCCGACGCTGCAAGGCATCGGACATCCCCTGGAGACGGGCGGGCGTTGCGAGACACGCCCGCCCGTTTTCCGTTTCTGACGCCAGCCCACAGGGCGCGTCCGTCCGCCCCCGCGCCGCAGGTCACCGCCAGAGCGCCATTGCCCCCACTGCGAAGCCCAGCGAAATGACGGTGATGGGCAGGCCCACGCGCAGATGTTCGCGGAAACCGAACCGCAATCCTTCGCGCTGGGCGTACTCGGCCACGATCAGGTTGGCGATGCTCCCCACCAGGACCGCGTTCCCGGCGAGGGTGCTGGCCAGGGCCAGGGCATAGCCGGCGATCGGTTCGGGCGGCGTGAGGGGCAGAAGCAGCATCACCGCGGGGACATTACCCACCAGGTTGCCGAGCACCGCGACCACGGGGATGCTCACGGTGGGCAGGGCCAGATTGGCCCCCCAGGTAGTGAGGAGCCTCGCCGCGGCCATGGCGGTCAGCCCGGCCGGGACCGGGGTCAGGAAGAGCGCGATCGCCGCCACGGTCAGGACAATCGCCTTGGCCGCCTGACCCGGAAGGAAGGGCTGGGCATCCTCGCGCCGGATCCTCGGACCTGCCGCGGGCATCATCCTCGGCACCGAGCGCAGAAGGAAGAGATAGAGGGCCGCCAGCGACAGGACTACCGGCAGGACGCAATGGGCCACGAAGGGCCCGAAGGCGAGCCCCA
>CAZWKH010000111.1:0-8183 GCA_964633885.1 uncultured bacterium
GTGCTCGCCTTCGCGGCCCTCGCCCTGGCCGGAACGCGGGCGCTGGTCTCGCTTCCCGTGGACGCCTTTCCGGACACCACGCCGGTCCTGGTGCAGGTCAACAGCGTGGCCCCGGCCCTCGCCCCGGAGGACATCGAGCGCCAGATCATCGCCCCCATCGAGGCCGCGATCGGCGGGTTGCCCGGGCTCACCCAGGTTCGCTCCATCTCCAAGTTCGGGTTCGGCCAGGTGGTGGTGGTCTTCTCCGAGGACACGCCGATCCTGACCGCCAGACAGCTCGTCTCGGAGCGCCTCGGCACCGTGGCCCTTCCCGCGGGCATCGATCCGCCGACCCTCGGTCCCATCACGACGGGCCTCGGCGAGATTTTCCACTACATGGTCCGCTCCGAGAACCCGCCCCGCACCCTGGAGGAGCTGCGCTCCATCCAGGACTGGATGATCAAGCCCGAGCTGCGCCGGGTGCCGGGCGTGGCGGAGGTGAACTCCTGGGGCGGCAACGCCAAGCAGTACCAGGTGACGGTGCGCCCCGACGCGTTGATCGCCCATGGGCTGAGCCTCGACCAGGTCGTCGCCGCTCTCGAGCAGAACAACCGCAATGTGGGCGGCGGGAGCCTGATCGTCTCCGGCGAGGACCTCATCCTCCAGGGGGTGGGCCGGCTGGAGACCGCGGATCAGATCGGGGATGTGGTGATCCGGGCCGAAAAGGGCGTTCCCTTGAGGGTGCGGGATGTGGCCGTGGTCGGGATCGGGCACGAGATCCGCCGGGGGGCCGTCACCGCCGACGGCCGCGGCGAGGCGGTGATGGGTCTCGGCTTCATGTTGATGGGGGAGAATCCGCGGGAGGTCACGGAACGGCTCAAGCAACGGGTGGAGGCCATCCGTCCCACACTGCCTCCGGGCGTGATCCTGGAAGTGGTCTACGACCGCACCGAGCTGGTGGACCATGTCGTGGACACGGTCACCCACAACCTGGCCATGGGGGCGATCCTCGTCATCGCCGTCCTCTTTCCCCTCTTCGGAAGCTGGCGCGCGGGACTGGTGATCGCGGTGACCATTCCGCTCGCTCTGGTTCTGGCCGCCCTCGGGATGCGCGGCCTGGGCATCACCGCGAGCCTCCTGAGCCTGGGCGCCATGGACTTCGGCATCATCGTGGACGGTGCGGTGGTGATGGCGGAGAACAACCTGAGGCGGCTGTCTCATGCGGCGGCGCGGCATGGGGGTGTTCTCACTCCGGCCCGGCGCATGGCAACCGTCCTCGAGTCGAGCCGCGAGGTGGCGCGGCCGGTGTTTTTCGGCGTGGTCATCATCACTCTCGTGCTGGTGCCGGTGCTGGCCCTGGAGGGCACGGAGGGGAGGCTCTTCCGCCCCATGGCCCTCACGCTCATCCTCACGCTGGCCGCTGCGCTCCTGGCGGCGATGGCCCTGACCCCGACCCTCGGCCTGTGGATCCTGCCCCGGCGCCCGGCGGAGCGGGTGAGCCGGGTGAACCGATTGTTCCTGGCCCTCTACGAGCCGGTGCTGGTCCGCGCGGTGCGCCGGCGGGGCGCCCTGCTCGCCGTGGTCCTCGTTCTGGTCGCAGGGACCGGTGTCCTGGCAGCGAGGCTCGGCTCCGAGTTCGTGCCGCGCCTGAGCGAAGGGGCGCTGGCGCTGAGCACGGTCCGTCTCGCCGGCATCTCGGTCGACGAATCCGTGGCCCTCAACACCCGCATCGAGCGACGGCTCCTGGAGGCGTTCCCCGACGAGATTTCCCATGTCTGGAGCCGGATCGGCACCGCCGAGATCGCCACCGACCCCATGGGCACCGAGTTGACGGACATCTTCCTCTCCCTCGAGCCCCGTTCCGCCTGGACCCGCGCGAAGACGCAGGACGAACTGGTGGCCCGCATCGGCGAGGAGCTCGCCGACCTGCCCGGCCAGACGATCACCTACAGCCAGCCCATCGAGATGCGGCTGAACGAGCTGATCTCCGGAGCGCGCACCGACCTTGCGGTCAAGATCGCCGGGGACGACCTGGACGAGCTGGTGCGCATTTCAGGCGAGGTGCAGGGGGTTCTGGCTTCGATCGAGGGAGCGCAGGATGTGTCCGGCGAGCAGATCACCGGGCAGCCCCTGCTCCAGGTCAGGGTGAAGCCGGAGGTCCTCGCGCGCAGCGGACTGACCTCGGATCAGGTGCTGGGGATTGTGGAGGCGATGGGCGGCATCGAGGTGGGGGAGATCCAGGAGGGGGAGGCGCGGTATCCCCTCACGGTCCGGCTTCCGGAGTCCCTGCGGCGCGATCCGGAAGCCTTTGCCGCGACCTGGGTGCCCGCCGGGACGGGGCAGCTTGTGCGGCTAGGCGCCGTCGCGGAGATGAACCTCTCGGAGGGACCGTCCACGATCACCCGCGAGTGGGGGCGGCGGCGCACCCTGGCCCAGTCCAACATTCGCGGGAGGGACATGGGTTCCTTCGTGGCCGAGGCGCGCGAACGGGTGGCTCGCGAGGTGGCCATGCCTCCCGGGTACTCGCTGGAGTTCGGCGGGCAGTTCGAGCAGCTCGAGCGGGCAAACGCGCGGTTCCGCCTTCTGGTGCCGCTGACCCTGGGCCTGGTCTTCGTCCTGCTCTACCTGTCCCTGCGCCGTCTGGACGACGCGCTCATCGTCCTCACCGGAATCCCCCTCGCGGCGGTGGGGGGGGTGCTGGCGCTGTGGGTGAGGGGGATGCCCTTCAGCGTGAGCGCCTCGGTGGGGTTCATCGCGCTGAGCGGGATCGCCGTGCTGAACGGCCAGCTCCTGGTCAGCACGATCCGAGGGCTCCTGGACGAGGGGCAGGGCATCGCCGAGGCGGCCTGCGCCGCGGGGCGGCTGCGGCTGCGCCCGGTCCTGGCCACGGCGATCACCGACGCCATCGGGTTTTTGCCCATGGCGCTCTCCACCGGGGTGGGCTCGGAGATACAGAGACCCCTCGCCACCGTCGTGATCGGCGGTGTGGTTACCTCTACCCTCTTGACCCTGGTCGTTCTGCCCGCGCTCTACACGCAGTTCGCGCGAAGGCTTACTGGAACAGCGTCTTGACCCGTCCCCAGGTGGTCTCGCGCACCGGCACCGGGGAGATGGCGCTGATCTCGAAGACGAGGTCCTGGTAGTCGTTGTCCGTGCTGTAGGGGCCGATCACGCCGCCGGAGTCCAGGTCCTCGCACACGATCAGGAAGGTGGGCACGCCGAAGCGCAGATGCGCGATGTTGTAGACGAGGATCTGAGGATCGCCGTCGAAAGGCGCGTGGACCGCCGTCCCGGAGGGCCCGATGTCGTTGTAGAACCGGTTGGAGAAGAACATCTCCGGCTCCGGAGCGTTGTAGACATCCCCGGTGCCGTTCGGGTTGAGCCAGAAGCCGAACCGGGTCGTGCCGAGGGGAAAGTGCACGACGACGGACTGGCCGGCCATGTGCGCTCCCTCGAAGATCACTCCGTCGTTGACGCCGTCGATGACCGGCGGGACGAACTCCTCCATGTACCAGCCCAGGATGTTCGTGTCGCGGAAGCCCGCGAGCTCGGTCACGATGATCCCGTCCAGCTGGTCGTCTTCCCAGTAGATGGGATCCGGGTCCACCGCGTCGTAGCCCAGATAATCCGTGAGGGCGTCGATCACCCCCGGCCCGTATTCCGCGTCCAGGACCTCCTGGAGGGAGATGCCCTCCCAGGACTCGCCCCAGGGCACCTCGAACTTCGCCGCCGCCGCACCGGAGAGCAGGCCGCCGGCGGAGCCGGTGCCTCTTCCCGGGTCGCCCGGAATGGCGAGACCTGCCGCCGAGGCCGCAGGCACGGTCCAGGGCAGAAGCAGGGCCAGGGAAAGTGCCATCATGGCGAAAGTAATACGAGAAAGACTAGATACACGAAGGATGTTCATGGTAGCCGCCCCAAGGATGGTGTGAAGCAGGCACGACAACTGTCGGCCGCGACCATTATACCATGGTCAAGGTCATGGATGACCGCAGCGTCCATTAGTAACAAACGAATCGCTGCGCTCCCGTTGCAGGGGGTCAGAGGAGAGCCGCCTCAACGGCGTATCGTTCCGCCGTCCAAGCTAGGGTTTGCCGCGCAGGTACTGGACCGGCCAGGGGATGTCCACGCCCAGAGCCCTGGCTGCGTGCAGCGGCCAGTAGGGCTGTCTCAACAGCTCCCGCCCCAGGAGCACCGCGTCGGCCTCGCCGCGGGCCAGGATCCCCTCGGCCTGCTCCGGTTCGGTGATGAGGCCCACGGCGCCCGTCGCGATGCGCGCTTCCTGCCGGATGGCGGCGGCGAAGGGTACCTGGTAGCCGGGCGCCAGGGGGGTCTGCGCCCCCGCCACAGCGCCGCCGCTCGAGCAGTCCACCAGATCCACGCCGCGCTCCTTGACCGCTCGGGCCAGGAGCACGGATTGCGGCAGGTCCCAGCCGCCCTCCACCCAGTCCGTGGCCGAGATTCGCAGGAAGAGCGGCAGTTGCTCGGGCCATGCTTCCCGCACCGCTTCCACAACGCGTAGCGGCAGGCGGATGCGGTTCTCGAAGTTCCCGCCGTAGGCATCCGTTCTGCGGTTGACGAGGGGGGAGAGAAACTGGTGCAGCAGGTAGCCATGGGCCATGTGGATCTCGATCACGCGGAAGCCCGCGCCGAGGGCTCGGCGGGTTGCGGCCGCAAAGGCATCCACCACCCCGTCGATCTGCGCGGTGGTCATCGCATGGGGGGTCCCGTAGCCCGGCGCGAAGGGCTCGGGGCTCGGACCCATGGGCTCCCAGCCGCCCCTGGCGGGAGGGATCCACTCGCCCGCGCCCCAGGGCCGGTCCATGGACGCCTTGCGCCCGGCGTGGGCGAGCTGCAGACCCGGCACCGCACCCTGCTGGGTCAGAAACCGCGTCACCGGCTCGAAGGCCTTTGCCTGGGCGTCCGACCAGAGCCCCAGGTCCCAGGGCGTGATGCGTCCCTCGGGCGTCACCGAGGTAGCCTCCACGATCACCAGCCCCGCGCCCCCCACGGCGCGACTGCCCAGGTGAACGAGATGCCAGTCGTTGACGAGGCCATCCTCGGCGCAGAACTGGCACATGGGCGAGACGATCACGCGGTTGCGCAGGGTGACCGAACCGAGGGTGAGGGGCGAGAAGAGAAGGCTCATGGGAGAAACCTCTCGGGGAAGAACGGTGATGCCTCCGGGACATCCCGGCCCGTCAGCAGTTCCGCGGCGATGCGCCCGAAGGCGGGGCTCGTGGTCACGCCATGGCCGCCCAGGCCCGCGACCCAGAAGAACCCCTTCACCAGCGGATCCGGTCCGATGACGAAGCGGTGGTCCGGGGTGAAGGAGCGCAGGCCCGCCCAGGAATGGCGGATCGGGACATCCGCGAGGCGGGGAAAATGGGCAGTGAGCTTGCCGCCCAGGTCTTCCAGGGCAGCGGGGTCCACGGGAGGGATGCCCGCAGGGGCTGGGGTCTCGTCGCAAGGGCTGAGGAGGAGGCCTCCCGACTCGGGACGGAAATACACCTCGCGGGTCGGGTCCCAGACCACGGGCCAGCCGGGGTCCACCCCGGGGAGGGGACCTGTGGAGAAGAGGTGGCGGCGGTAGGGAACGATCGGCGCGTCCACCGCGCCCGCCATGGTCGCGATGGCCCTTGCCCAGGCGCCGGCTGCGTTCACCAGGACCCCTGTCGCGAAGAACCCCTCGCTGGTCTCCACTCCCTCGACGCGGCCGTCCCGCACCGCGATGCCGCGCACCGCGCAGCGGGTGACGAGTCGCGCTCCGAGCTTGTGGGCCTCGTGGAGGAATCCTTGCAGCAGGCCGGCCACATCGATCACGCCGTCCAGGGGACACCAGAGTCCCGTCTCGAACCGCGAGCCTTCGAGGAGCGGCACCCGGGCCACGCAGTCCTCGGGGCTCCACCAGGCGACTCCGAGGCACTCGCGCTCCTGTGGCGGCGTGTCTGCGGCGACCCGCTCCAGCGCGGCGCGGGTACCGGTCAGGAGGGAGCCGCAGGGGTGGAAGCCTATCGGCTCGTCCCAGGAGGCGGGGGTGTGACGAATGAAGGTGCCCCCCTCGCGGGCAAGGGCGGCGACCTCGCGGCCGGCCACCACGACGCGCAGGATTGCGGCGTTGCGGCCTGAGGAGTGGAGGCCGGCGGTGTCCTCCTGCTCGAGGAGAAGGATGTCCCGCGCGCCCAGGCGGGCGAGGTGGTAGGCAGTGGCGGCGCCGGCGAGGCCGCCGCCGATGATCACGAACTCGGGTCTCGGCATGGCAGCGGGGAAGCATACTCGCCGCGGCGCGGGCGGCGAAGCCTCTTCCCGTCTCCCAGCCGGGAGGGAAGGCCCCGCCCCGGCCAGCCCCCAGGCTGATGATCAATGACATAAACTGTCATGTATTCATTCTACTCGCGCACCGGCAGGCAAAGAGTGAATTCCTTCGTAGAAGTTTTCCCGCAGGCTTGCCGACAATAGGGACGGGTCGCGTGTCCGCTCCGAAGGGTCCCGGACGATCCGGGCGGCACCCTCGACCTACCGGCTTCGGCTCAACGCATGTCATCGGTGGAGGTGGTTCGCAGCGTTGCTGGTGGACCCTGTGAAGAATTACGGAGGCCGGTGCTTGGCTGCTATCTTCACCCCATGCTGGATGGCGCTCGCCGCGCTCGGCGCCGCCGCGCAGATCCCGGACACCACCGGAGCTCCACCGCCCGGATGCGCGGACGCGGCGTGCCACGGTTACCTCCTGGAGAGGGCGGTCCTGCACGCCCCGGCAGAAGCAGGGGACTGCGAGACATGCCACATCGCCGGCGAGACGGCGCACCCGGAAGACGGAGGCGGGTTCACTCTGGTGGAGAAGGGGACGGCACTCTGCGGCATCTGCCACGAGATCCCGGCCCAGGTCGACACCGCATCCACGCCCCACCCTCCGGCGATGGACGATTGCCTCGGCTGCCACGACGCTCATGGGGCAGAGCAGCCGCATCTCCTCCCGGCGGCGGTCAACGAACTCTGCTACCAGTGTCATGACGCGGCGGCCTTCAAGGTGCATGTGGTGCGGGGCGTCACCCTGGGCACCGGTCATCCGCTAGCGGGAGCGCAGGACCCCGCCCGGGAAGGCGAGAGCTTTTCCTGCGCGAGCTGCCACGATCCCCATGGTACGAGCACGCCGCACCTGTGGCGTTTCCACGCGCAGAGCTCCTTCGATCTCTGCGTGCGGTGTCACAAGTATTGAGGAGGCACGCCGAGAGCATGCGCAAGCAGATTGCAGGCCCGGGGATGGGGGTGCTCGCCGCCGTCCTGCTGGCCGTCTCGATCGCCCGGGCCGGGACCGAGGGGGAGAAGCCGGTATGGCCCTCGCCTCCCGAGGTGGCCCGCATCGAGTTCGTCCGAACGCTGACCGGCACCAAGGACTTCTCGAAGGGCTTCTTCGGGAGGCTGAGCGACTTCGCCACCGGCAAGGGCTCCGAGGGGAACATGGTGAAGCCGACCGGCATCGCCGTCTCGGCGGATGGGATGCGGGTCTATGTTCTCGACGGGGTGAAGCTCGCCGTCTTCCGGTTCGATCTGGACAGGAAGCGGGTCCGCGTCCTTCCGCTCACGCGCTTCGCCCACAGCCCCGGTTCCCCCTTCGATGTCGCGCTCGACGCCGACGAGAACCTCTATGTCACCGACCAGTCCAGCCGCACGGTCGTGGTGCTGGATCGGGAGGGAGAATTCCTCCGCGCGATCGGGGGCGGAGTCCTCGAGCGGCCGGTCGGCTGCGCCGTGGACCGGGCGCGGCGGATCCTCTATGTGGTGGACGCTCCTCACGGCGCGGCCGCCCAGCATCGCGTGGCCGTCTTCGACCTTGCCGGCTCCTTCCGCCGCTGGATCGGAGAGCGCGGTAGCGGGCCTTCGCAGTTCAACTTCCCAACCTACCTCGCCGTCGACGCCGCAGGCGAGCTGCATGTCGTCGACACCCTCAACTGGCGTGTGCAGGTCTTCGACGCGGAGGGCCGATACCTCCGCGCCTTCGGCCGCCACGGCGACGCGAGGGGCGACCTCGACCGTCCCAAGGGCGTGAGCTTCGACGCCTTCGGAAATGTCTACCTTGCCGACAGCAGCTGGGACCGGGTTCTCATCTTCACCCGTTCCGGGCGCCCGCTCCTCGACTTCGGGGGTCGGGGCACCTGGCCGGGCGGGCTCCAGGAGCCCACCGCGGTGTCGATCGACGCCCAGAGCAC
>CAZWKH010000112.1:0-8158 GCA_964633885.1 uncultured bacterium
GGAGCCGTTCAACTAGGCCGCGGAACGCCGCAGCAAGGGGAGTCACGCCTTGAACAGCATCCTGTCCGCCGGCCTGATCATGGGGGGGCTCGGCCTCTTCTTCGGGGTCGTGCTTGCCATTGCATACCGGTACCTGCAGGTGGAGGAAGACCCGCGCATCGAGAAGGTGGAGATGATGCTCCCCGGCTCGAACTGCGGCGCCTGCGGGGAGCCGGGGTGCCATGGTCTGGCCGAGAAGATCGTGGCTGGGGCGGCGAAGCCGAGCAAGTGCACGGTATCGAACGCCGAGCGCATCGAGCTCATCGCGGACTTCCTGGGAGTGGACGCGGGCGCCGCCGAGAAGCGGGTGGCCCGCCTCCACTGCGCCGGGGGCCTCGGGCACGCGCTTCGCGTGGCCAGCTACGAGGGCTACGAGAACTGCCGCGGCGCGCACATCGTGGGCGGCGGCGGACTCGAGTGCTCGTGGGGCTGTCTCGGCTATGGCGATTGCGAGCGCTCATGCACGTTCGACGCCATCCACATGAACGCGGAGATGCTGCCGGTGGTGGACACCGCGAAGTGCACCGCCTGCGGCGACTGCGTGGACGATTGCCCGCGTGATCTCTTCGAGATCCTTCCCCTGAGTCATCACCTCATCGTGCAGTGCTCCGCGCCCCTCGCCGCCGAGGAAGCGCGCCGCGTCTGCAAGGTGGTCTGCGACGCCTGCGGGCGCTGCGCCCAGGACGCCGCTCCGGGACTCGTCCGGATGGTCAACAACCTGCCCGTGGTGGATTACTCCGCCGGCGGGCCCGCCAGCGTCAAGGCCACCCTGCGGTGTCCCACCGGGGCCATCCAGTGGGTGGTCGGGGATCAATTTTCCACCGTCGAAGATGTCGAAGTGACCGGGAGACACCATGCCTGACCTTTCCGGGTCCGCAACGCGTTTGTATCGCCGCCTGATCGGGGTTCCGCCCGCGGCCGCCGGGGCGCATTCGGGGGAGCCGAGCGCGGAGACCGGGGTGGATGCGGTGCAGGTGGCCGAACGCCTCATCAGCGACGCCACCGAGAACCTGAGCGAGGCCATGGGCCTCGCCCTGTCGGGCGTGCGGGCGACCGCGTTCCTGGACGGGGCGGATCTCGCACGCGGGACGGCGGCGCTGGCCCAGGCCGCCGGGCGCCGCGTGCCCATGGTGCTGCATGTCACGGCCACCGCGCTTCCGGGCGCGGGGGAGAGGGCCGGCACCGGCCATGCGGGACTCTTCGCCGCCGCCGACGCCGGCGCAGTCGTTCTCGTAGCCGCCAATGTCCAGGAGGCGGTGGACTTCTCGCTCATCGCCCGCCATGCCGCCGAGGAAGCCCTGGTGCCGGCGGTGGTGGCGATGGACATGGCCGAGACCGCCCTGTCGCTGCAGGACCTGCGCATGCCCACTCCGGGGCTGATCGCGGCCTACCTCGGCCGGGCCGACGCGGTGCGGCACGCGCCGACACCGTCGCAGGAGCTCCTCTTCGGCAAGCACCGCGCGCGCCTGCCGCGCTGGCATGACCTGGAGCGGCCCATGCTCAACGGAGCCCCGCAGCGCGCCGACAGCTTCGCGCCGGGCGAGGCCGGCCGGGCCGCCTACTTCGATCCCCATGTCCCCGACGCGCTGGAGGCCGCCTTCGAGCGGTTCCACAAGGAGACCTCCAGGCTCCACGCGCTGGTGACCGCGCACCATGTGGAGGACGCGACCCTGGTGCTCTTCGCCATGGGGTCTGTCATCGAGGCCGCGGAGCTTGCCGCGGACCACTTGCGCCACCGCCACAAGGTGAAGGTGGGGGTGATCGGCTTGCGGGCCCTGCGTCCCTTCCCCGCCGAGGCGGTGACGGCGCTCTTGCGCGGGGGGAAGACGGTGGCGGTCCTGGACCGTTCGGCGCTGCCCCTCGGTGCGGACGCCCCCCTGATCCGCGAGCTGCGCGGCGTGGTGGAGAAGGCCCTCGAGAACGGGCGCCATGGGCGCGACACCCACCCGGGCGGCGGGATCCTGGCGGAGAGGGACCGGCCGAGGCTGGTCTCCGTTCTCTGCGGACAGGGCGGGTATCCTGTCCGGTTGCAGGATCTGGAAGCTCTTTGTTTACAGCTCGATAAGAGCCCGATTTCACCTGTTTTCTTGGGCATCGACCTGGCTCCCCCGGAGAGCCCCTACCCCAAGCGGCAGGTGCTCCAGGACGCGCTGCGGCGGGAGTATCCCGGTGCGGCCAGGCTCGGCATCCGTTCCAAGGACGCGCCTCCCGACCTGCTCCCCAAGGGCGGGGTCGTGGTCGAGGTGGCGTCGCTGGCGGGGCAGGGGGGGGAAGGCCAGGCTCGGGAGGCGGCTCTGCTCCTCCACGAGCTCCAGGGCGGGCACCTGCGGGTACGCTCGGCCTATCCCGCGGAGCGCTTCGCCACCCTGATCGAAGAACGGCTCATCCACGCGCCCATCGCGTTGAAGGACCCGGGCGACGACCTGCGCGCCCATCTGGCGGTGTGGGCCGCCCCCGCCGGCCTGCCCGTGCCTGCGCGGCTTGCGAGCCGCCTGCGCGACGACGGCGCGGTTCTCTTCGAGCATGGCGCCTCGGCGGGGTCCATCTGGAAGACCCTGCCCATGCGGCTGCGCCGCGAGATCCTCGAGCGCAAGCTCGGGCTCTTCACGGTGAAGGCCTACGAGGCCGCCGCCGGCAAGAGCGAGCCGCTGGACGAGGCGACGCTGCGGGAAGAGCGCATGCTCGGCGCGATGCTGGGGGCGCTCAACGCCCTCGGCGTGGCGGCCGTCAACCCGCGCAAGCTCCTCGCCGCACGGCGCCGGCTCTTCGAGGGCGCGCCGCAGGCGGAAACGGACGCGCGGCTCCGCGAGCTGCAGGCGGGATTCGATCTGGTGGCGCGCGTGGACACGGCGGGGCTGGAGAAGGCCGCTCCCGGCGAGGCGCCGCGTGAAGCTCAGGCGCCGGCATCGCTGCGCGGCGCGGGCCGCGCCGAGGACACCGTGGACAGCCTGTCGCGCTTCTGGGACCAGGTGGGCGTGGCCGAACGCGAGGGCGCGGCGGAGGGGCTCATGCCCGACCCGTACCTCGCCACGGGCACCCTCCCCGCCCGCGCATCGACCTTCCAGGATGTGTCGCATGGACGGCGAATGCTCCCGAGCTTCGATCCCGCGCTCTGCACCGGCTGCGGCGCCTGCTGGAGCGCCTGCCCGGACAGCGCCGTCGCGGCCGGGGTGTGGGCGCCCTCCCTCTTCATCGAACGGGGCATGGCTCTGGCCGCACAGGCCGGCCGCTCCGCCGAGGGGCTTCGCATGGCCCTCGGGAAACTCGCCACCCGTCTGGGCGAGGAGTTGGCCGCTTCCGCGACGCCGGGCACGGAGTCCGGTGCGTTGCTGGATGCCGCCTTCGCGGCGGTCATCGCGAAGCTGCCGGTCGCGGCGGACCGGAAGAAGTCCGTGGAGGAGGCCTTCGCCGCCATGCGCGACGCGGCCTCGGGGCTCCCCATCTCCCGGACGAAGCCCTTCTTCGAGGAACCGGAAGCGGCGGGCAAGGGGAGCGGAGAGCTCTTCGCACTGGCTCTCAACCCCGACGCCTGCAAGGGCTGCGGGATCTGCGTGGCCGTCTGCGAGCCGCAGGCGCTCGCAGCCGCGCCCGAGGATGCCGCCCGCGCCGCCGTCTCGCGCAAGGCCTGGCGGGTGCTGCAGGAGCTGCCGGAAGCCGCCGAGGCCGCCCGCGCCCGCGCCCGCGATCATGAGGAGGTCGGTCCTCTCGCCGCCGCGCTGTTGCGCCGCGAGGCGAACCTCGCCCTCATCGGCGGCGACGGCGCCGAGGCCGGTTCGGGCGAGAAGATCGCGCTGCGGCAGGTCCTGGGGGTCGCCCTCGACGCCTGCCTGCCCGCGTTGGACCGGTATGTCGCCCAGATCGAGGATCTGCGCGGGAGGCTCGCCGAGGCGATCCGCGAAGGACTCGCCGCGGCGCTCCCGACCCGCGATCTGGACGCCCTCGCCGAGGGCCTCGATGCAATCGGCCGTCCGGACACGGATCTCGCGTCGCTCACCGCGCGGGTGGAGACGGCCTTCGAGACCGGCCGCGTGGATGTGCTGCGCATGCGGCGGCTCGTGGATGTGGCCCGCGAGCTCGCGGATCTGCACCACCGTCTCACCACCGGGGCGACAGGCTCAGGAGTTGCCCGCTTCGGTCTCGTGCTCGCGCCCTCGATGGAAGCCGGCTGGGCCGGTGCCTTCCCCAACAACCCCTTCGGCGTGCCGGTCACCCTGCGTGGCGAGGCCGACGGCCTCGCCCTGGCCCGGGGCGTGCTGGAAGGACAGCTCCGCCAGGGCCTGGACGGCATCCGCGTCCTGCGCCGCGCGCGGATGGAGCTGGAGCGCCCCACCGAGGCGGCGGTCTCCGGTGAGGCGCTGGCACGGCTCACCTGGCGCGACCTCACCCCCGAGGAGCGCGGCTCCTGTCCTCCGCTCTTCTTCGTGGCCGACGAGACGACTCTGTCCGGCGACGGCATCGCCGGGCTTGCGGAGCTCCTCAACGGGGACCTGCCGCTCAAGGCGGTGTTCCTCGCCGAGACCTCCTTCCGCCGCGAACTGGGCATGTCGGTGCCCGGCGGAAGCCGTGCGGCCAAGCCGGCCTCGGCCGCGCCCGAGATCGGACTGCTCGCCCTGGCCGGAAGCCGTGCGCTGGTGGTGCAGACTTCGATCGCCCATCCGCGCCACCTCGCGGCCGGGGTGGCCTCGGCGGTGCTCCACGACGGACCCGCCGTTCTGCGCCTCTACGCGCCCAGCCCCGAGCGGCACGGGTTTGCCTGCGACCGGACCATCGAGCGCGCGCGGGGCGCGGTCGCCTCGCGCAGCTGTCCGCTCTTCACGGCGGTCCACGATCCGGTGGGAGGCTCGGCGCTGAGCGTGAGCCTCGAGGGGAACCCGCAGGAGAAGGCGATATGGTGCCTGGACGAGAGCGGCGAAGCGCTCACTCCGGCAGCCTGGGCCCTGGCCGAGAGGCGGCTGGCCGGCTGTCTGAGCGCCTTGGCGGACAAGGATCCCGAGCCGACCCCGCTGGCGGAGTACCTGGCCCTGTCCGATGAGGACCGCCTCGACAGGACGCCCGTCGTCGCCGTGCCCGGCGCGGAGCGGCCGCTGCGGGTGGATCCGGCGCTGGTGGATGGCGCGGCGGAGCGTCTGGCGGCCTGGCGGACCCTGCAGGCATTGGCCCGCATCGGTCTGCCGCGGGCCGAGTCGGTGGTGGAAGCCGAGGTGCTCGCCGCCAAGGAGCTCGAGCACGCGGCGGCCCTGGACGCGGTCCGCAGCGACTACGAGGCGCGCCTCGCCGGCCAGGGAGCGCAGCTCAAGGCCGAGATCGCGCGCCAGGTGCGCATGAAGCTCTTGACCATCGTCGCGCACCAGGCGGGCAACGGCGGGACCGAGGCCTGATCGGGGCGTCGGCGCCATGAGGAACCCATCTTGAGCGGCATTCTTGGAAAGACCTTCCGCCACGGGGTGCACCCCGAGGGCCACAAGGAAGACTCGAAGGACCTGCCCATCGAGCGCATGCCCTTCGTGGAACGCTATGTGCTGCCCTTGAGCCAGCACACCGGCGCGCCCTGCCGTCCGGTGGTGCGGGCGGGGGAGCGGGTGGAGCGCGGCCAGGTGATCGCGGAGCCGGGCGGGTTCGTCTCCACCACGCTTCACAGCCCGGTCACGGGGCGGGTCGCGGCCATCGCCTCGAGGCACCACCCCAACAGCAAGCTGGTGGAGGCGATCGAGATCGAGGCCGACCCCTTCGCCACCCAGCGGATGCCGGAACGCCCTCCGATCGACTGGCGCGCTCTCACCCCGGACGAGTTCATCAACCATGTGCAGCGCGCCGGGCTGGTGGGCATGGGCGGCGCCGCATTTCCCACCCATGTGAAGTACAAGGTGCCGGAGGGCAAGTCGATCCGCCGCCTGCTGGTGAACGGCGCCGAGTGCGAGCCCTACCTGACCACCGACCACCGGATGATGCTGGAACGGCCGGACGCGATCCTGCGGGGGATCGAGATCGTGGCCGCCCGCCTCGGTGTGGACGAGACGGTGATCGGCATCGAGATGAACAAGCCGGACGCGGTGGAGGCGCTTCAGCGGGCGGTGCCGGCGGGAGCCGCGGTGCGGGTGGTGCCGGTGAAGGTGAAGTACCCGCAGGGCGCCGAGAAGATGCTCATCAAGGCGGTGTTCGGAATCGAGGTGCCGACGGGCAAGCTCCCCATCGATGTCCAGATCGTCGTGAACAATGTGGGCACCATGGCCGCCATCGCGGACTACTTCGACCACGGGATCCCGCTCATCGAACGGGTGGTCACCGTGGCGGGGCCCGGGGTGAAGCGGCCGGCCAACCTGATGGTGCCCCTGGGGACCCCTGTGCGGGCGGTGTTCGAGCACCTGGGAGGGCTCGACGAGGACACCCGCGAGGTCATCATGGGCGGGCCGATGATGGGTGCGCCCCTGGCGAGCCTGGATGTGCCGGTGCTCAAGGGAACCTCGGGGCTCCTCGCCTTCACGGAGGCCGAGGCCGCCATCCCCAACGAGTACACCTGCATCCGCTGCGGGCGCTGCCTGGACGCCTGCCCGCAGTTCCTGAATCCCTCGCGTCTCGGCCGGCTCTCAAGGGCCCATCGCTACGACGAGCTCTCGGACTTCCACCTGATGGATTGCGTGGAATGCGGGTCGTGCAGTTTCGCCTGCCCTTCGGGCATCCCGATCGTGCAGCTCATCCGGGTGGCGAAGTCGGCGATCCGGGAGAAGAAGAAGGGGAAGACGCAGTGACCGATCGCTCTCCGCGGCTCCTCGTCCAGACCGCGCCCTTTCTGCGGGAGGGGGTGACGACGCCGCGGCTCATGCTGGATGTGCTCCTGGCCGCCTGCGCGGTGTGGGTGGTGTCGATCTGGTACTTCGGGATCAGCTCGCTCTTGGTCACCCTGACCAGCACCCTGGGGGCGGTGGGCACCGAGTGGGCCCTCTCGCGCACCAGGCCAAGGCGCGGGTCGCTCGGGGACGGCAGCGCGATCCTGACCGGCATCCTGCTGGGTCTCACCCTGCCCCCGGGATTCCCGCTCTGGATGGCCTTCCTGGGCGGCTTCGTCGGGATCGGCCTGGGCAAGGTGGTATGGGGTGGGCTGGGGCACAACCTCTTCAACCCGGCCCTGGTGGGACGGGCGTTCCTGCAGGCGGCGTTTCCGACATCCATCACCACTTGGTCGCCGCCGACCGGTCTCGCCTCGATCCACGCCAGCAACTTCGCGGTGCCCTTCTTCCAGGCTCCGCCGGATGCCGTCACCACCGCCACGCCCCTCAACTACATGAAGTTCGCCCACCAGTTCGCGCCGGCCGCCGATCTGTTCCGAGGCAATGTGGCTGGCTCGCTTGGGGAAACCAGCGCCGCGGTGATCCTCATCGCCGGCATCGTTCTGGCGGCGCGCCGCACCTTCGACTGGCGGATCCCTCTTTCGATCCTGCTGACCGTGGGCATCTTCAGCGGGATCATGCACCTGGTGAACCCGGACCGGTATCCCAGCGCCCTCTTCATGCTCTTCTCCGGCGGGCTCATGTTCGGAGCGGTGTTCATGGCCACGGATCCGGTCACTTCGCCGATCGCGCCCCGGGGCGCCTGGCTGTTCGGACTGGGGATCGGGATCCTCGTGGTGCTGATCCGGCTGTGGGGCGGCCTCCCCGAAGGGGTCATGTACGCAATCCTCATCATGAACGCGGCCTCGCCCCTCATCGAGCGCGCCACCCAGCCGCGGACCTTCGGGTACGGGAGGCGGACGGCATGAGCGGCATGCCCAAGCTTATCGGCACTTTGACCATTGCCGGGCTCCTCTCCGGCCTAGCGATCGTGGGCATCTACCAGGTGACTCTGCCCCGCATCACCGCCAACAAGCAGGCGGCGCTTGAACGGGCCGTCTTCCAGGTGCTCCCGGGATCCTCCCGGCTGGAGCCCATGGTCTGGCGGGACTCCAGGCTTGTCCCGGTGGACGCGCCGGCGAAGGGGGAGCAGGCCATCTACGCAGCGTTTGATTCCACCGGCGGGTTCGTCGGGTATGCAATCCCCGGGGAGGGCCCCGGCTTCCAGGATGTCATCCAGCTCATCTACGGCTACAAGACCACCGGTGAGAGGATCGTGGGGATGCAGGTGCTGG
>CAZWKH010000113.1:0-8151 GCA_964633885.1 uncultured bacterium
GGGAATATGGCCTTCTTCTTGCAGTATGAGAGCTTGCAGTCGTTGCTAGGCAAACAAGGTGAAAGGCCGACGAGACCCAGACCGCTTCCTGAGTCTCCTTGCACCTCCAAATCAGGGAAGGCTGAGCACGAACCTTCTCGTCGGTCTTCAAGAGCGGGCCCGAGGGCGGACACACCTCGCGCCCGCTCACCTTTTTCAGGTCCCGACCCCCCTCCCTCTCCACTGCACGCATCCCCGCAGATGACGGCACTAAAATGCATTTACCGCCGCCCCATGCGTTGACCTCAAGCTCAAGTCCTGTTAGGGTTTAACGCAGTTCCTCGACCGGCTCCACCGGACCAAGGCGCGCGCTTCCATAGGAAGCCGTTTCCATCGCTGCCGCGTCCTCGCCCAACCGTGAGGTCTCGTGAACAGGAACAGCATCGACAACCTCGTGGATGGGCTGGGTGCGCGCGACACGCGGTCGCTGGCGCGGCTCATCAGCTGGGCGGAGAACCGGGACCCGCGCATCGGCGAGGTGCTCCGGCGCGTGTACCCGCGCACAGGGCGCGCCTATCGGCTGGGCATCACCGGGCCGCCGGGAGCGGGCAAGAGCACGCTCATCGCGCGGTTGGCGATCCTCCTGCGCGATCGCGGGGAGACGGTGGCGGTGGTGGCGGTGGATCCCACATCGCCCTTCACCGGCGGCGCGCTGCTCGGCGATCGTTACCGCATGAACGAGCTCTCCGAGGATCCGGGGATCTACATGCGCAGCATGGCCACCCGCGGGAGTCTCGGCGGGCTGGCGGCGGCCACCGACGAGGCGCTGGATCTACTCGACGCGGCCGGGTTCACGGTGATCCTGGTGGAGACGGTGGGGGTGGGGCAGGTGGAACTGGACATTGCCACCACGACCGACAGCGTGGCCGTGGTGCTGGTGCCCGAGTCGGGCGACGCCATCCAGGCCATGAAGGCCGGTCTGATGGAGATCGGCGACCTCATCGTGGTGAACAAGGCGGACCGCGACGGCGCGGAACGGCTGGTGAACGAGATCGCCTCGATGCTGGAGCTCGCGCAGACGCGGGACGACTGGCGGCCGGAGGTGCTCCAGACGGTGGCGTCGCGGGGCGAGGGCCTGGCGGAACTTCTCGATGCCCTGGACCGCCATCGCGCCCACCACGCGGCGACCGGGATCCTCGAGGCGCGCCGCCGTCGCACGCTCAAGCTGCGGCTTCTGGGCGAGGCGCGGCAGGAGCTGCTCAACCGGATGGAGAGCGACGGGGGGCCCGGTCTGGAGGAGCTGCTGGACCGCGTGACCCGCCGGGAGCTCACGCCGCACGACGCGGCGAGGGAGATCTTGAGCCGCCTCGGCGGGGTGCCCGCCGGCGGCGACTGAAACAACGGAGGCCGTATGGATCTCGAACAACTCCGCGCGGACTACGAGCGCTGGAAGGCGCGCGCCGCGGAACGGAGCAAGGACCGCGACGCGCTCTTCGAGACGATCTCCGGCGAGCCGGTGGAGCCCCTCTACACCCCGGCCGACCTGCCCGACTTCGACCCTGCGCGGGACCTCGGGTTCCCGGGCGAGTATCCCTACACCCGCGGCATTCACTACAACATGTATCGCGGGCGTCTCTGGACCCACCGCCAGTTCTCGGGCTACGGTTCCGCCGCGCAGACCAACGAGCGTTACCACTACCTCCTCAAGCACGGCCAGACCGGACTCTCGGTGGCTTTCGACTTTCCGACCCTGATGGGCTACGACTCGGACCACCCCCGCGCGCGCGGCGAGGTGGGCAAGTGCGGAGTGGCCATCGACAGCCTGCGCGACATGCAGCGGCTCTTCGACGGGATCCCGCTGGACAAGATCTCCACCTCCATGACCATCAACGGTCCCGCGGTGGTGCTCTTCGCGTTCTATGTGGCCGCGGCCGAGAAGCAGGGGGTGGACCCCGGACGCCTGCGGGGTACGCTCCAGAACGACATCCTCAAGGAGTACATCGCCCAGCACGCCTGGTGCTTCCCGCCCGAACCCGCGCTGCGCCTCATCACCGACCTCATGGCCCACTGCGCGGAGCATGTGCCCCAGTGGAATTCGATCTCCATCTCCGGCTACCACATCCGCGAGGCGGGCTCGACCGCGGCCCAGGAGCTGGCCTTCACCCTGGCCGACGGCTTCGAATATGTGGAGCGGGGGATCCAGGCCGGCATGGATGTGGACGCCTTCGCGCCCCGGCTGTCCTTCTTCTGGGACTGCCACCAGGACTTCTTCGAGGAGATCGCCAAGATGCGCGCGGCGCGCCGCATCTGGGCGCGCGAGATGCGCGACCGCTACCGGGCCAGGGACCCCCGCTCCTGGCTGGTGCGCTTCCACACTCAGACCGCCGGCGTCTCTCTCACCGCGCAACAGCCGGAGAACAACATCGTGCGCACGGCATTCGAGGCGCTGGCCGCGGTGCTGGGGGGCACCCAGTCGCTGCACACCAACGCCATGGACGAGACCCTGGCGCTGCCCTCGGAGAAGGCGGCCAAGATCGCTCTGCGCACGCAGCAGATCATCGCCCATGAGCTGGGCGTCACGAGCACCATCGACCCTCTGGGGGGCTCCTACTACCTGGAGGCGCTCACCAACCGGCTGGAGCGCGAGGCCTACGCCTACTTCGAGCGGATCCGGAAGATCGGCGGCGTGGTGCCGGGCATCGAGAAGGGCTGGTTCCAGAACGAGATCGCCCGGGCCAGCCGGCGCTACCAGGAGGAGGTCGAGCGCCGGCAACGGATCATCGTCGGCGTCAACGACTTCGTCGAGGAGAACGAGAAGATCGAGATCCCGATCCTCTACATCGACGAATCGGCGGAGCGGGAGCAGAACGAACACCTGGCCCGGCTGCGGGCCGAGCGCGACGCGGGAGAGGCGGAGGCGGCGCTGGCAGGCCTGCGCCGGGCGGCGGAGGGCACGGACAATGTGGTGCCCCACCTCATCCGCTGCGCGCACGCCGGCTGCACCGAGGGGGAGATGATCGGAACCTTGAGAGGGGTCTTCGGGGAGTACCGCGAACCGGCGTACTCCTTCTGAAGGTCCTCCGCGCCCTCGGGGGCGCGGCACAGGAAAGGCGAGAGGCGGAGCATGGAACGCAAGATCCGAGTCCTCGTGGGCAAGCCCGGTCTGGACGGACATGACCGGGGAGCGAAGGTGGTGGCTGCGGCGTTGCGCGACGCCGGGATGGAGGTCATCTACTCGGGGCTCCACCAGACCCCCGAGGTCCTGGTCAACATGGCGGTGCAGGAAGACGCGGATGTGGTCGCGCTCAGCATCCTCTCCGGCGCTCACATGACGCTCTTCCGGCGGCTGACGGAGCTGCTCAAGGAGAAGGGCGCGGACGACATCCTCGTCACCGGCGGCGGCATCATCCCCGAACAGGACATGGAGGCTCTGGCCGCGATCGGGGTGGGCCGTCTCTTCGGCCCCGGCACCCCCACCACGGAGATCGCAAGCTACATCCAGGAGTGGTTCCGCTCCTCGCCGCGCTCGCGGGCGTGAGCGGCGGCGGGTTTCCAGACAGGAGAACGGGCATGAACAAGGTCGTGATGAACGCCGCCGAGGCGTTGGAAAAGGCCGGGCTCCGCGACGGAGCCACGGTGCTCCTCGGGGGCTTCGGTCTGTGCGGGATCCCGGAGAACCTGATCCTCGCCACCCGGGAGCTGGGGGTGAAGGACCTCACCATGATCAGCAACAACGCCGGGGTCGACGATTTCGGAATCGGGCTCCTGCTGCAGACGCGGCAGGTCCGGAAGATGATCTCGACCTATGTGGGGGAGAACAAGACCTTCGAGAGCCAGTTCCTGCAGGGGGACCTGGAGGTGGAGCTGGTCCCCCAGGGGACCTTCGCGGAGAAGATCCGGGCCGGTGGGGCCGGGATCCCGGCCTTCTACACCCCGACCGGATACGGCACGCAGATCTCGGAGGGTGGCCTCCCGATGCTCTACGGCAGGGACGGCGGCATCGTGAGGGCCTCGAAGAAGAAGGATACCCGCGAGTTCGGCGGCCGCATGTTCGTGCTCGAGGAGAGCATCACCGCCGATTTCGCGTTCGTGAAGGCGTTCCGCGGCGACCCGGCGGGAAACCTGGTCTACCGCATGACCGCCCGCAACTTCAATCCGATGATGGCCACCGCCGGCCGCTGCACCATCGCCGAGGTGGAGGAGCTGGTCGCGGTGGGCGCCATCGATCCCGATGTCGTGGCCACCCCGGGCATCTATGTGGACTACCTCTTCCAGGGGACGAACTATGAGAAGCGTATCGAGCAAAGAACGACCCGTCCTTAGGGCGGCCCAGGAGCTGCGCGACGGGTACTATGTGAACCTGGGGATCGGGATGCCCACCCTGGTCGCAAACCATGTGCCCCCGGGGATGACGATCACCTTCCAGTCCGAGAACGGGCTTCTGGGCATCGGCCCCTTCCCGCGGGCGGGGGAGGAGGACGCCGACCTCATCAACGCGGGCAAGCAGACGGTCACCTACGAGAAGGGCGCGTCCTTCTTCAGCTCCGCCGATTCCTTCGCGATGATCCGCGGCGGGCATGTGGACCTGAGCATCCTCGGGGCCCTGCAGGTGGACAGAGAGGGGACCCTCGCCAACTGGATGATCCCGGGGAAGATGGTCAAGGGCATGGGCGGGGCCATGGACCTGGTCGCCGGCGCGCAACGGGTGGTGGTCATCATGACCCACGCCTCGAAGGACGGCGAAGCGAAGATCGTGAACCGGTGCTCGCTTCCGCTGACGGGGGTCAAGGTGGTCGACCGCATCATCACCGAGATGGCGGTCATCGACGTCACCCCCGAGGGTCTGGTCCTGGTGGAGCGCGCGCCGGAGTTCAGCGTGGAGGACATCCAGAAGGCCACGGAACCCCGGCTCATCGTGAAGGGCGAGGTCCCGGTGATGGAGTTCCCCGAGGAGGTGGCGTCTTGAGCCGTTATGCCGAGCTGTCCGAAGACCATCTGATGTTCCAGAAGATGATCCGCGAGTTCGCGGATCAGGAGATCGCCCCCCGCGCTGCGGAGATCGACCACAAGGACGAGTTCCCCAAGTGGGCGGTGGACAAGCTGGCCGGGCTGGGGATCCTGGGCCTCGTCTTCCCGTCGGAGTACGGCGGGCAGGACGGCGACAGCCTCATGTACTGCATCGCGGAGGAGGAGGTGTCGCGGGCCTCGGGGAGCGTGGGCCTCATCATGGCCGCCCACATCTCGCTGGGGACCTATCCCATCTACGCCTTCGGCACCGAGGCGCAGAAGAAGAAGTACCTCCCCGACCTGGTGAGCGGACGCAAGCTCGGCGCCTTCGGGTTGACCGAGCCCGAGGCCGGCTCCGACGCCGGCGGCACCAAGACCCGCGCCGAGCTCAAGGGCGATCACTGGCTCGTCAACGGCGGCAAGCACTGGATCACCAACGCCGGGGTCGCGGGCACGATGGTGCTCACCGCGGTGACCACCCCGGGCAAGGGGGTGAACGGGATCAGCTCCTTCATCGCCGAAGCGGGGACCCCGGGGCTCAAGATCGCCAAGAAGGAGGACAAGGTCGGGCTGCGCGGCTCCGTGACCAACCCGCTCTTCTTCGAGGACATGAAGCTGCCCGTGGACAGCATGCTGGGCACGGAGGGGCAGGGCTTCCGCCAGTTCATGCAGACCCTGGACGGGGGCCGCATCTCGATCGGGGCCATGGCCCTGGGGCTGGCCCAGGCTGCCTTCGACGCCGCGGTGGCCTACGCGGCCCAGCGCGAGCAGTTCGGCAAGCCCATCGCCGAGTTCCAGGCCGTCCAGTTCAAGCTCGCCGACATGGAGACCGAGATCGAGGCCGCCCGGCACCTGATCTACAGCGCCGCCCGCATGAAGGACCGCGGCGAGCGCATGACCAAGTACTCCGCGATGGCCAAGCTCTACGCCAGCGAGGTTTCCATGCGGTGCACGAACCACGCGATCCAGATCTTCGGCGGCAACGGTTACAGCCGCGAATACCCGGTGGAGCGCTTCTGGCGCGACGCCAAGCTCACCGAGATCGGCGAGGGCACGAGCGAGATCCAGCGGCTCGTGATCGCGCGCGAAATCCTGAAGGAGGTCAAGAGCGCATGAACCAGGCAGTCATCGTCAGCGCGTGCAGGACCCCGGTCGGCAAGTTCATGGGCGGGCTCTCGTCTTTCCCCGCCGGAAAGCTGGGCGCGCTCGTCGTGGCCGAGGCGGTGAAGAGGGCGGGCATCGATCCCAAGGTGGTCGAGGAGTGCATCATGGGGAATGTGCTCCAGGCCGGGGTGGGCCAGAACCCGGCCCGCCAGGCCGCCCACTGGGGCGGCCTGCCAGACGAGATCGGCTCCTATACCGTGAACAAGGTCTGCGGCTCCGGGCTGAAGGCGGTGATGCTGGCCGCGCAGGCGATCCGGGCCGGCGACCACGAGGTGATCGTGGCGGGCGGCATGGAGAGCATGTCCAACGCCCCCTATCTCCTGCCCAACGCGCGCAGCGGCTACCGCCTCGGCCACGGGACCCTCGTGGACGCGATGGTGGCCGACGGCCTCACCGAGGTGTACAACAACTACCACATGGGGGTAGCGGCCGAGCTGATCGTGGAGAAGTACAAGGTCACCCGCGAGGAGCAGGATGTCTACGCGCTGGGAAGCCAGCACAAGGCGGCCGCCGCCATCCAGGCGGGGAAGTTCAAGGCCGAGATCGTGCCGGTCCAGGTGGCCCAGCCCAAGGGCGCGACGACGACGGTCGAGAACGACGAGGGGCCTCGGGGGGACACCACCCTGGAGGGCCTGGCCAAGCTCAAGCCGGCCTTCAAGAAGGACGGCACGGTGACTGCTGGCAACGCCCCGAGCGTCAACGACGGCGCCAGCGCGTTCGTGGTGATGAGCGAGAAGAGGGCGAAGGAGCTGGGCAAGACCCCCATGGTGCGCATCGTGGACTACGCCACCGGCGGGACCGACCCGCAGTGGCTCTTCGAGGCGCCCATCGTGGCCGTGCGCAAGCTCATGAAGAAGATGGGAGTGGGCATCGGCCACTGGGACCTGATCGAGGCCAACGAGGCCTTCAGCGTGCAGGCCCTGGTGGACGGTCGCGAGCTGGGCTGGGACTGGGACCGCGTCAATGTGAACGGCGGTGCGGTGGCCATCGGGCACCCGATCGGCGCCAGCGGGGCCCGGGTGCTGACCACGCTGCTCTACGCGATGAAGGACCGGGGCGCGAAGACGGGCATGGCCACCCTCTGTCTGGGGGGCGGCAACGCGGTGGCTATGGCGGTGGAGTCGTAAGGAGGGAGGTGCGATGCGAGCGGACGATGTGAAGCGGGTGGCGGTGATCGGCGCCGGGACCATGGGCAACGGAATCGCCCATGTCTTCGCGCAGAGCGGCTACGAGGTGACGCTGGTGGACCTGGAGCAGGCGCTCCTCCACCGCGCGCTCACCACCATCGAGAAGAACCTGGCCCGGATCGTGGCCAAGGGCAAGCTGACCGAAGCGGAGATGAAGGCCACCCTGGGCCGCATCGCCACGGGTTCCGAGCTGGAGACGGCCTCCGAGGCCGACCTGGTCATCGAGGCCATCACGGAGGATCCCGAGGTCAAGTTCGGGCTCTTCCGCAAGCTGGACGCGATCTGTCCGCCGCAGGTCCCCTTCGGCAGCAACACCTCGTCGATCTCCATCACGGAGATCGCCGCCCAGACGAAACGGCCGGACCGGGTGGTGGGCATCCACTTCATGAACCCGGTGCCCGTCATGCAGCTGGTGGAGATCATCAGCGGGCTGGCCACTTCCGAGGAGACGCGGGTGCTGGCGGTGGACACCGCAAAGAAGGTGGGGAAGACCCCGGTGGAGGTCAACGACTACCCCGGCTTTGTCTCCAACCGCGTGCTGATGCCCATGATCAACGAGGCCGTCTTCTGCGTGATGGAAGGGGTCGCGAGGCCGGAGGCGGTGGACGAGGTGATGAAGCTCGGCATGAACCACCCGATGGGCCCTCTGGCCCTGGCGGACCTGATCGGTCTGGACACCTGCCTGGCCATCATGAATGTGCTCCACGAGGGGCTCGGGGACGACAAGTACCGGCCCTGCCCTCTCCTGCGCAAGATGGTCCGCGCCGGCCATCTGGGACGCCAGACCGGCCGAGGGTTCTATAGTTACGCGTCC
>CAZWKH010000114.1:0-8017 GCA_964633885.1 uncultured bacterium
CGCGGCGGGGGATGTGGAGGGCGCCTACGCCCTGGTCGTGGAGGTCACCCAGGACAGCCTCTACCGGTTTCTGCGGCACATGCTCCGTGACGAGGAGGCGGCGCGGGAGGTGTTTCAGGACACCTATGTCCGCGTGTTCCAGGCCCTGGCGGGGTTTCGCGGCGATGCGAGCCTGACCACCTGGGTGCTCACCATCGGGCGCAACACCGCGCTCAACCGGTACCGGCGCCGGCGCATCCGGGAGGACCGCACCGAGTCGCTGGATGACGAGACCCTGGTTGCGCCGGAGCCCCGGACGGAGCCGGAGGAACCGGCCGTGTCGCGCGGGGTGACGGCGGCGGTGGACGCTCTCCCCGAGGCCCAGCGGGAGGCGGTGCTGCTCTTCTACGGAGAGGACCTGTCGGTGGCGGAGATCGCGGCCCTGACCGGTCGTCCGGTGAACACGATCAAGAGCGACCTCCTGCGGGCGCGCGGGCGGCTGCGGGAGATGCTCGAGGCCGGCGCCCGGTAGCGGGCGCGGAGAAGTTGCTGGAAGCCGCCCCCCGACAGGGGGCGCGGCGCGAAAGGGGACAGGATGGACAGGCAGGAGCGGGAGCTTCGCGAGGACCTGCTGGGCCGGAGCCTGAAGGCGGCCTTCCATGCCGAGCGCGCCCCGGAGGCCTGGACCCGCGAGGCCCTGGCCGCGCCGGCCCGGAAGGCGGCGCCCGTCCTCATGCCGCGCGGGGAGTCGCGGCTTCTCGTCGTTCTGCCCCACCTGCTCGGCGTCGCTCTGCTGGTCGGGTTCGTCCTGGCCATGGCGTTCAGGCCAGACATCCGGGCCTCACTCCAAAGCCTGATGGCGCCGCTCTTCGCGGGAGGGTCCTTCGACGCCGCGGAGCTTGAGGCCGGCCTCTCGCGCCGCATTCCCTGGATCCTGGCCATGTCCCCGCTCCTCCTGGTGCTGGCGGCGCAGGCCACCCGCGGGTTCGCCTTCGTGCGGCGCCTCTTCTTCTAGCCGCGCGGGCGCCGGCGGGACGGAGCCTCGGGGGGACCCATCCGCGGGCCCCCTTGCTACAATGCCCGGCCATGCCGCGCTTTGCCGACATACGGGGCCAGGAAGATGCCCAGGAGCGTCTGCGTCTGGCCGCGGCGCGGGGGCGTCTTCCCCACGCGCTCCTCTTCCACGGCACCCGAGGGGTGGGCAAGACCTCGACCGCCTTCGCCCTGGCCCAGTTCCTGAACTGCGAGGCCCCCACCGAGGCCGACTCCTGCGGCGCCTGTCCCTCCTGCCGGAAGATCGACCGGCTCCAGCACCCGGACCTGCACTGGATCTTCCCCATGGCGGGGTCGCTGCGCGGAGAGCAGCGCGCGGCGCACATTCGCGCCACCATCGACGCGCGCCTCGAGCCCGGCATCCACGCGCTCAGCTACAAGGAGAGCGCCTCCATCGCCATCGGCCGCGAGCAGGACCTGCGGGCGGGCAGCGTGGGCGAGCTGCGCATCCAGGCGGGGATCACCCCGGTCGAGGCGCGGGTCAAGGTGTTCGTGGTCTCGGAGGCGGAGCGGATGACCGCCGAGGCCGCCAACAGCCTGCTCAAGGTGCTGGAGGAACCGCCGCCGGACAACCTGATCCTGCTCACCGCGCAGCGGCCGAGCGCGCTCCTCAAGACCATCGTCTCGCGCTGCCAGTCGCTGTGGTTCCGCGACCTGCGCGAGGACGAAGTGGAGGACCTGCTCGTCGAGCGCGCGCGGGTCCCCGTGGGGAGCGGCAGGGAGACGGCCCCTCCGGCGCGGGAGGACGCGGCCCTGCTGGCCGCCCTTGCTCGCGGGAGCCTTACCCGGGCCGCCGCGTCCCTGGAGGAAGCGGAGGACGCCAAGGGCCTGCGGGACCGCGCGGTGGCGTTCCTGTCCCTGCCGCCCGGGGATCCCCGCCTCCACGAAGCGGTGGACGCGATCGCCGCCCTGGGGGACCGCTCTGTCGTGGCGCAGCTTCTCGACTTCGGCCTTCTCTGGACCGGGGATCTCCTGCGGGCGGCCACCGGGAGCGGCGTCCTCCTCGCCAATCGCGACCGGGAGGAAGAGCTGCGCCGCCAGGCGGCGGGGCTCACCGTAGCCGCGATCCGCCGGCGGGCGAGGCTCCTCGAAGAGGCCCGCCGGGCCATGGACGGCAATGTGTACATGCGGCTGGTGCTCTACGGCCTCGTCGAGGGCCTGCACCGTGCCGGGGACGCCGCTCCCCGGCGGGAGGCATTCACCCGATGACCGCCAAGACCTTCTACATCACCTGCGCGATCGACTATGTGAACTCGAACCCCCACCTGGGGACGGCCTACGAGAAGATCGCCGCCGACGCCTTGGCCCGCTACCACCGCCTCGCCGGCGAGGAGGTCTACTTCCTCATGGGCACCGACGAGCACAGCCTCAATGTCGAGCGCGCGGCGCGCAGGCAGGGGCTGGAGCCGCTGGCCTACACGGACGCGATGGCGGCGCAGTTCGAGTCGGTGTGGCAGTCCCTCGAGCTCTCCTACGATGTGTTCCTGCGCACCTCGGAGCCGCGCCACCACCGCGCGGTGCAGGAGCTGTTCCGCCGGATCCACGAACGGGGCGACATCTTCAAGGGGAAGTACGAGGGCTACTACTGCGTGGGCTGCGAAGGCTTCAAGCAGGAGAAGGACCTGGCCGAAGGGCTCTGCCCCGTGCACCGCACCCAGCCGGACTGGATCGAGGAGGAGAACTACTTCTTCCGTCTCTCGCGCTACGCGCAGCCGCTCCTGGACCACTTCGCCGCCCACCCGGAGTTTCTCGTTCCGGCCTCGCGCCGCAACGAGATCGTCAAGGTCATCGAGGGGGGGCTGGAGGACATCAGCGTGTCGCGGCCGGGGAGCGGCTGGGGGGTGCCGCTGCCGCTGGATCCCGCCCAGCGCGTCTATGTCTGGTTCGACGCGCTCATCAACTACATCACCGGGGCGGGATTCGGGTCGGACGCCCCAGAGGACCAGGCGCGTTTCGCGAAGTACTGGCCGGCCGATGTCCATGTGATCGGCAAGGACATCACGCGCTTCCACGCGATCATCTGGCCGGCCATGCTGATGAGCGGGGGAGTCGCCCTGCCCCGGCAAGTGCTCGGGCACGGCTGGGTGACCTTCAAGGGCGAGAAGCTCTCCAAGTCGCTGGGGAACATCGTGGAGCCGCTCGCGGTGACCTCCAGGTTCGGCGCCGACCCCCTGCGCTACTACCTGCTCAAGGAAGTGCCCCTGAGCCGCGACGGCGACTTCACCTGGGATCTCTTCATCGAGCGCTACAACAGCGAGCTCGCCAACGACCTCGGGAACCTGGTGAGCCGCACCGTCACCATGGCGGTGAAGTACTTCGGCGGCGCCGTCCCCGCGGTGTGCGATCTCGAGAAGGGCGGGCCGGACCGCGATCTCTCCGGTCTGGCCGAGCGCGCGGTGGCGGAGTACCGCCACGCCTTCGCGGAGATGGCCGTGGACGAGGCGATCGCGGCGGCCTGGTCCCTGGTACGGCGCGCGAACCAGTACATCGAAGAGACCGCCCCGTGGAAGGTGGCGAAGGAGGCGGGGCCCGTCGTCCCGGGGGCGTCCCTCACCGCCGGCGGGGCGCGCCTGGCAGCGATCATGAACGCCCTCCTGGAATCGGTGCGGCTCTCCGCGCTCATGCTCACGCCCGTCATGCCCGGCAAATGCGCGGAGATCCGCGCGCGGTTGAAGAGCGGCGTGGCGGAGTCGGAACTGTCGTTCGCACAGGCCCGCTGGGCGCCGGTGGAGTTCCGGCCGGCGGAGCCGCTCACCAGGCCGGAGCCGCTCTTCCCGAGGATCGAAGCGGAAGCCTGACGATGATCGACACCCACTGCCACCTCTCGCATCCGGACTTCGACCCGGACAGGGACGAAGTGATCGCCCGCTGCTGGCCGAACGGGGTGACCGCGATCCTGGAGGTGGGCTACTCGGTCGAGACCAGCCGGAGCGCGATCGCCGTCGCCCGCCGCCACCCGGAGCGCATCCGGGCCTCGGTGGGGATCCACCCCCATGAGGCGGGCCGCGCCGGAGAAGAGGACTTCACGGCGATCCAGGGTCTCTCCCGCGAACCGGAAGTGATCGCCATCGGGGAAACGGGGCTCGACTTCTACCGCGACTGGGCGCCGCGCGACCGGCAGGTGGATCTCTTCACGAGGACGGTCCGCTTCGGCCTCGAGCGCGACCTGCCGCTGCTCATCCACGACCGCGACGCCCACGAGGACATCCTGCGCATCCTGCGCGAGGAGGGGCGCGGCCGCGCCCGCGGCGTCTTCCACTGCTTCTCCGGCGACCTGGATGTGGCCCGTGCCGCGATCGACCTCGGTTTCTACCTGGGCCTCGGCGGGAGCATCACCTATGTGAACCCGCGCAAGAAGAAGGGGCTCATGCTGCGCGAGCTGCCGCTCGACCGCATCCTCCTGGAGACCGACGCGCCCTGGCTCTCGCCGGAGCCGGAGAAGGGAGAGCGCAACGACCCCACCCGCATGCGGCATGTGGTGGCGCGCCTCGCCGAGGCGCAGGGAGTGACCGGGGAGGAGATCGTCCGCCGCACCACGGAGAATGTCGCCCGCCTCTTCCCCCACGCCGCGCCCTGGCCCCCGGCGCGCGGGTCCGAGAACTAGGCGCGTGCGCGACTCCCGCGAGCGCGATCGGCGCCCCCGGCGCGGGGAAGCCCCCCGCCGCGACCGCGAGGACGGCGGGGCTCACGACGCGGGCGCGCCGCACCCCCGGGCCAAGAAGCGGTTCAGCCAGAACTTCCTGGTGGACGGCAACATGGCCCGCAAGATCGTGGAGCTCTGCCAGATCCGCCCCGACGACGCCGTCATCGAGATCGGCGCCGGAACGGGGGCGCTCACCCGCCATCTCCTCGCCGCGGCCGGGCGGCTCCACGCGGTCGAACTGGACAGGGAACTTCTCCAGCACCTGAGGGTCGAATTCGAGGACGAACCGAAACTCACCCTCCACCAGGACGACATCCTGAAGCTTCGCGTGCGCAACCTGGTTCCGCAAGGACAAGCCCTCGTGGTGGGGAACCTCCCCTACGCGATCACCCACGACCTCGTGCGGTGGCTGCTCGATCAGCACGCCGACATCCGGCGCGCGGTGGTGCTCATGCAGCGCGAGGTGGCCCAGCGCCTCTGCGCGGAGCCGGGCTCCAGGGCGAGCGGGAGCATGACCCTCGCCGTGCGCTACCGCGCGGAGGCCGAGCGGATCCTCGATGTGCCTCCCGGCTGCTTCCGCCCCGCGCCCAAGGTCACCTCGAGCCTGGTGGCGTTCCGCTTCCTCGACCGGCCGCCGGTCGGCCCGCGCGACGAGGCCTTCTTCTTCCGCGTGATCCGCGCCGCCTTCGGCGAGCGCCGAAAGACACTGGCCAACGCCCTGGCTGCCGGTCTCGGCGAGCCGCGCGCCACCGTGGAGGGGGCGGTACGCGACGCGGGCATCGACCCCATGATCCGCGGGGAGCGGCTGACCCTGGAGGAGTTCGCGCGCCTGGCCGACAGACTGGGCGAGGGACGCGGAATCCCCGGTCGACCGCCCGGCGAACCCGAGGCGCAGCCCTGATGCGCTCCGCCCGGGCGCTCCTTCTCCTGTTCGCGGCTCTGCTTCTCCCGGCGCCCACCGGGGCGCAGACGGCCGGCGACGCCGACTCGACGGGTGTGTCGGCCGCGCTGCTCCAGGTGCTGAACCCCCGCTACAGCACCAACTACGAGCTCAACCGGCAGACCACCACCTGGGGACAGAACTTCGACTTCGGGGCGGGGTTCGGCTTCATGAACTTCAACAACCGGGCCAATTTCGAGGTCCGCCGCGACTCGGACCGCGACGAGGAGCGCCGCAACGGGAGCAACCGCACCGATCTGCGCTGGTTCTTCATTCCGAATGTGCCCCTCAACATGAACCTCAAGGCGGGCCGTCAGTCGGTGACCAGCCCGCGCAGCGAGGTGCAGTCGGACGAGCTGGGCACCGATCTCAGCGCCAACTACCGCACCAGGCTCCTGGGGATCGCGCACACCCTGGACGCGGGCGGCGGATACGACCAGCGCAAGCAGAGCAGCCTCAGCGGGGATGTGAGCTCGACGAGCACGGACGGCGGCGTGAACGGCAACATGAGCTACCGCGGCCGCTGGGCGATGCGCAACGAGGTCCTCGTGGTGGACGGATCCTACCGGGAAACCCGCTCCGACCGGACCCTGGAGCTCAGAGAATCCGGCTCCGACAGCCTGCAGAAACAGCCCAGCTCGAGCCGGACCCGTGCCACGGGCGCGAATGTCGCCTTCGAGCCGGGGGAGTGGCTCGAGGCGAGGGTCTCCGTCTCCGACGACGCCAGGAAGGAGCAGAAGATCGTCCACGAGTTCGGGGTCGGCTCCCTCGACGAGCAGGAGAACAACCGCACCAGCATCGACGGCGAGATCCGCGTGAAGCCCCGCAAGAATGTGGAAATGGGCCTGCGCGCCTCGGCGAGCGAGTTCGCGGTTCTCTCCCAGGTGCGCGAGGACCTGGCCTCCTCGGGCAACGGGAACATGTGGGAGACCACGCTCAAGACGACGCTTCTGGGAGCGACCGTCGACGCCAAGCTCTCGGCGCGGTACGACCGGCTGGAGCCGGCGGTGAGCGACACCACGGAGAAGGAGTCCACGAGCCTGGAGGGGAAGATCAACCGCCGGCTCGGGCGCAAGCTCACCGCGCAGCTGGACTGGCTCGTGCGGGCGGACCAGCATTTCTACCAGAACTTCGACCCGGACGACCGCAAGGACCGCGACGAGCTCAAGACGAAGATCCAGCCGACCCTGACCTACATGCCGACGCCTACCTGGACGGTGACCACGACCTACATCCGCAGCGTCTCGCGGCGCATCGGGCTGAGCCCCTCCCAGGCCAACCAGACCCGCCGGGAAGAGGACTACACGGTGGACTTCAACATCAGCCACCGGTTCAGCCCGGCCACCCAGATCAGCCAGATCTACTCGATCAAGGCGCTCACCACCCTCTACGACTATGTTCCCGAATCGGACCGGCTGCTGGCCACCCAGCGGATCACCACCACCCTCAACTCCAAGATCACCCCCCGGGTGAGCCTCATCCTCGATCACCGGTTCACGCTCCAGGATTCCGGCCCCTACCTGCTCGAGGAGGACGGATCCCGGGGCTTCGCCCGCAGCCTGCGCAAGTACCGGCAGGAGCTCTCCACCACTGTGGAGTACAAGGTCACGCCCTGGCTGACCCTGGACACCAACTCCCGGTTCCTGCGCACCGACGATGTGAACGAGGCGAGCGAGACCCGCACCATCACCCGGAACCTGGAGCTCAAGCACGGCTTCAGCGTCGTCAAGGGCCTGGCCGGGGGGCTAGACTTCCAGGCACGCGGCAGCTATGTGAACAGCAACACCCGCGACGCCTACTGGACCCTTTCCTCGAACCTCAGCAAGGACTTCTAGCATGCTCGTCCGTATGGAACCGGGAACTCGGCGGATGGGAATGGGTTTCATGCTGCTGGCGGGGGGAGCACTTCTCCTGACCCTCTCCGCCTGCGGGCTCTTCGACATCCGCGACAAGGTGCCCCCGGCAAACATCAACCCGTTCTGCCAAGGAGACAACCCGACTTCATCAGATATCGTTGTTGAGAATTTCGCCTTGGCGATGGATTGTCGTGAAGATGGGTTGGGACTCTTTGCACAGACCCTGACCGACGGCTTTGGTCTCACCCTGGACGCCCAGGACTACTTCGAGCTCCAGCAGTCCGGGGTGACCCGCGACACGATCAACCGGGCCGAGGCGATCCTGGGGCAGGATCGGATTGTGGCCAGCGCCGAGTTCCCCGACTCCTTCCGCTTCGCCTTCACGCTGGTGGTGCCCGAGGAGCTGGGCGGCAGCCAGGTCTACTACGAGCTCATGCCCTATCGGCTGGAAATGTACGAGTCCGAAGGGGATACGGTCCGGCTGGCCTCCCAGTACTCCGGCCTGGTCAACCTGACCGTCTCCGAGGAGCAGGCCGGCACCTGGGC